>CALDHR010000148.1 GCA_937898585.1 uncultured Oligoflexia bacterium | reverse complement strand
TAACGGAGAATGGCAAAATAACGATAGAGTCTAAAAAAAATGAAGCTGTTGTTTTCTCTTTTCTCGATTTTGCCAGTTATGATGATCTCTTCTATGTAAGCATTGAGAGTCAGGGAAAAAAAGTCTATGCCCTTGCCTCTCTCCACCTCCCTTTTGATGGCGTGGCCCTCGATGAACAACAGATGCGAGAGAAAAAGTTTTTGGCCTTGCTGGATTTTTTAGCAGCAAAAAAGGAAAAGGTTTCCTCAAGTCAGCTTTTTCATTTTATGGATGGTGATGAAAAAAGCTCCGATGTGGTGAAAATGGTGAGCTTTAAAGAGTTTCGCTATCAGAGAAATCCCCAAGGGAGCGATTGGTTGATTTACAAGCAAGGTGACAAAAGGCCACTGAAAACCCTAGAGCATGAAAAGATGATTGATCTTTTTGCACAGCTTCTTTTTTTTGAGCATAAAGAAGAAACGAAAAAAAGAAAGAGAGATAAAGAGAATACTCAAAGGCTTGCCACTCTCAATATTCTTACAGAGGGAGTGAATCTTTTTTCTTTTTACAAGGACGGCGATATTTATTTTGTTGAAGACCATGCTCAAGGAAAATGGTTTTTTCTTGCAGAAGAATCCTGGAGAGAAATAGAAGAAAAATTTAAAGAACTTCAAAAAGATTGATGACAATCTTTGCTTTTGGACGGTAGACTATTTTCTGTCACTGAAGGGATTTATTTATGGGTTTTAGTCTACATCACAATTTTTTTTCCGGTTCTCTTGAAGTCATCTGTGGCCCGATGTTTTCGGGTAAGACAGAAGAGTTGATACGTCGCGTAAAGCGGGCGCGCATCGCTCGACAGAAGATTCAGATCTTCAAGCCAAAGACGGATGATCGCTACGATGTTGACCACGTTGTTTCGCACTCTGAGCAAAAGATTGAGGCCGTGGCCATTGATAAGGCCTCTGATATTTTACACAACCTTCACGATTCAACGCGGGTGATTGCCATCGATGAAGTGCAATTTTTTGACGAGGGTATTTTGGCCATTATTGATCGATTGGTGAGAAGAGGGCATCGCGTTATTTGTGCGGGACTAGACCTCGATTATCGCTCGCGACCTTTTGGTTGTATCCCCGACTTGTTGGCCATGGCAGATGATGTCACTAAAATTCAGGCCATTTGCACCGTGTGCGGAGCATGGGCCACCAAAACTCAGCGCACCAAAGGCGGAACAGATCAAATTCAAGTAGGCCTAAGCGATTCCTACGAGGCCCGTTGCCGTCTTCACTATGAAGAGTTATCTTACCTCGACGATGGGATGCAGGCCATTAGGATGCCCCTCGACTTAGGAGAGAATCCCCTCTCACAATAGCACGTCGCACAGGTGTCAATATGAGCAACAGTGAAGATTATCAATTGCGGGTTTTAATCCAGCAAGAAACTATTGAAAAAAAAATCTTAGAAGTCTCCAAGCAAATTAACGAAGATTATAAAGGCGAAGAAGTTCTGGCCTTAAGTGTCCTGAAAGGCGGTGTGATTTTTGCGGCCGATCTTGTGCGCCAACTTACGATGCCATTGCAACTGGATTTTATTCAACTCTCAAGTTACGGCGTAAAAAAAGAAAGTAGCGGTGATGTGCAAGGACTGTCGGTGGATCACCTCACAATTAAGGGGCATCACATTCTCATTGTAGAAGATATTGTTGATACAGGCCTAACGCTTATTAAACTCAAAGATTTACTTCTCAGTAAAGGTGCCGCTTCCGTGAAGATTGTGGCGTGCTGTTACAAAAAAGAAAAAGCAGATGCCTCTTTAGTTGTTGATTACTTTTGCTTCGAATTAGGAGATGATTTTGTGGTGGGGTATGGGATGGACTTTGCCCAAAAGCACCGCAATTTACCTTATATTGGAGTGATGGATGAAAGGAAGGACGACTGAGGAAAAGAAACAAATAAAGTGGGAAGAACAATCTTCTGTTCGCATAGATCTTTTAGGCGGTACCATTGATTTTGCTCCCATTAACCGCCTGCTTCCTCATGCTTATACGCTAAATGCTGCCATTAATCTCATGTGTCAATCCACCCTCACTTTTTCCAAAGAGCTAGCAGGCAAGATTGTGCTTCGCTCTCTTGATTACAACGAAGAAAATATTTTTACCCTTGATGAATGGAGAGAAAATAAACCTCGGCAAGGTGAATTAAAAATTTTGCGTCTCATCGGATCTTTGTTTCCCATTGATAAGTTTGTCGAAGAGAGCGGCGAGGGGTTTATTTTAGAGACGGTGACCAATATTGGACCGGGCTCAGGGCTTGGAACTTCTTCTGCACTGGCCATTTCTCTTTTAAAGCTCATGAATCGCTTTTTTGAAACAAACTGGTCTGAAACGGAGATGATTCAGACAGCGCAAAATATTGAAGGAGTGGTGCTCAATCTCGGCGTTGCAGGAATTCAAGATTATTATCCGGCCATGAAAGGGGGGATTTTGTGTTTAAAACCAACGCTTCGAGGAATTGATGTAGAGCAGCTTTATACAAAAGAGCTGGCCCACTTTTTAGAAGATCGCGTTTTATTGGTGAATACGACAATCAATCGCAATTCGGGTATTAATAATTTTGAAATGTTTAAAGATTTTTTTCAAGGAAAGGATCATCCAACTTATCAAGGTCTGGCAAAAATAGCACAGCTCTCCTTTCAAAGTTATCAGGCCATTAAGGAAAATCGCCGAGAGGATTTTTTGCAACTGCTTGGTGAAGAAGGGCGCGTTCGTGAGACGCTGAGTAAAGGCATTGTGGTGGATGAAATTAAAGAATTGCAAAAAGAGTTGGCCATAGATGTTAAAGTTTGCGGCGCCGGTGGGGGAGGCCATTTTCTTATTCCTCTTTTGGAGAAAGATGTTGGGCGCAAAGATGAAATCATCAAGATTATTGAAAGCTCGGCCATGAAGGTTGTTTGTTACAATATAGTTTCATAAGAGTTTTCTAGAACAAAATGTTAATTTCTTTTAAAAAACATCCGATAAATAATTCATGAAAAGATACATTGTTTTCTTATTTACTTTTTTTCTATTTTTAGAATGCAGCAGTGTTCTTGCAAAGACAGAGAATCAATCTCATCTTCCTTTCATGCGCCCTTTTCGTCGCTTGGGAAAATTTATTGATTTAAGAGTGAAAAAAAGAAGAGAGAATGGATTGGGGTATACTAAAGAAATCGAAGAGATGAATTTCTTTGAAAGAACCTTGCACCGCTTGAGAGTGAGTCGTTCTTTCACCTTTTTTCTTGGAGATTGTGAGGAGAATCAGAGGGCCCCCAGTCGATCTAGAAGGCGACGAAATAATCGTTTCTATGAACGTATTCCAGATGAATACAGGATAAGGTAATTTTTTAATTCTCCTCTGATGATCTTGCTTTTTTGTTACCTTCTTCTGTTTCAGCTTCTTTTTCTTTTTTTTGCAAGGGGATTTTTCTTTTTTTAGATGGGTCAAACAGGTGAACTGTTTCTCGCTCTCCCCCTATTCTATTGAGAGTAGTCCGTTCTTTAGATGTTGGATTGAATGCACCGGCACCTATCATTCTTATGCATTGAGAGACAATAATTCCATCAATGGCCCTATCGGCAGGTTTTTCAGAAAGTGGTCCAAAACCAGCAAGCTGTGTTTTTTGCTGGAATTTTTCATTGAAAAGATCTTGCATTTTATCACGTATTTCAGTGTTGAAGTCACCGACGATAATAAATCCAAGGTTTGAAAGAGTGACAGAATAAGTTGATTGAATTTTTTGAAAAAAACGGCCAAGAGTTTGGGCATATTGCTCAAGAGGTGTTTCACCCACAAGGTGGATGTTAAAAAGAAGAATATTTCTGTGTTCTCCTTGCTGATTGGGAGCTTTCAGTAAAATAGGGTTTGTTCTATAAAGAGATTTTTTTATATGGGGGAATTTGTTTTCTCCTAAAAAACTAAGCCAATGAGCATCGATTTGCCTTTGCTTGCTTTCATTAAAGTATTCTCTTTTTAAAATAGTTGTTACTCCATGTGTTTTAGATGTTAGACCTAAAAGACTAAGAGGACGTCCTTGGTAAAAATTAACAAGAATCCATTTGTTACCAAGTTTATGAAGAAGCGCTTTTGAAAGCTTCCCCTCATTGTCTTCTTGTAGCGTAATAAGAGATGGATTTCTTCTTTCATTAATTGAGTTAATGAATGATGTAAAAGAATTTAACTGTCGCTCTCTTCTCTCTTCAAATGCCCCCTCGCTTTCAGTTATGCCCCATGGATTGTTTGATGGATTCATTTTTTTCAAGATATTGCCTGCTATGACAGAGAAAGGGATTTCTTTTTGATTTTGAGTTGTCCTCATTGTGGCACAGTAAAAAGGGTGATCAGAGTCTGGATGCTGATCTTTTTTTCCTTCGGAGTCGGAATCGGAGGAAGATTCAGAGTTTTCTTCGCAGCTTGATTCGGGAGAGCTGGCGCTGTTGAGATTCTCTGCTGTTACTTTTTCGAAAGGAGAGTGATCGAAAGAGTAAATATTTTTTATGTTAAAAAAGAAAGCGAGGAGAAAAAAAGTTGTTGTATTCATAATTCTTTTCATCGGATTTATCTCAATTTTATTAACAACTATCCGATAGATTCTATTATTGGAGGATATTAGGGTGAAGTTGTTTAGTTTTTTTAATCTTTTCTTGTTTTTGTCTTTCTTTTTAAACTGGGGATTAAATGATCTTTTGGCCAAAAAAGTAACTTTGAAGGATGTTTTTTTAGAGAGGCCTTTTGGGATGGGGGCAAAATCTTTTAAAGATTATAATAAGAATAATCATTTCACCAATAGGAGAGATGGATTTCAAGGTGAGATAGAAGTAAACAAGGGAAGACGTAGGGCCTATATGAAAGGATTGGCCAAGGGATATGGATTGGCGGCCTTTCAGGTTGCAACATTTCCTTTTCGTCTTTTAGCAAGACCAATTGATTCTTTTGCAAGAAGACATAAAGATAAGATAAAAGCAAAGAGTAAATCACTGAGACTTTCTCTTGAGCAAATGGAGCGAATCCGAAAGAGTGAACCCTTTATACTTGCCTTAGGAGATTGTGAAAAAGAGACAGAATAGGAGATATTATGAAAAAAGAGAATTTGTTGACCATATTTTTTTGTTTTACTTTTTTGTTTAGTTTGCAAGGCGGTGCTTCCCTCTTTGCAATGCAGAAAAGAAAACGTAGCGCAGAATATGCTGAGCCTCTTTACAAAAAAGTAGCAAAGAGGGCCTTTCAAGGAGTGACGTTTCCTTTTCGTCTTCTGGCCAAACCCATGGATTATTTTTTTCGAAACAAGAAAAAAAAATTAGAAGCAAGGGGAGAAGTTTTTGGTCCTAAATTAGATGCCTTGCATCGACTCAGAGAGAGTTCTCTTTTTACCCTCGCGCTGGGAGACTGTAGAGGAGCTAGGCCAGCAGCAGCAGCTACCCTCATGAGTTATGATAGGGCGCCTACTAAGCCTAAGCCTAGCTGGGTGAGAAACTGGGAAAATTGGGAGCTTGTTAATTGGAAAGACAAAGGATGGACCAACGTAGTAGGCGAAAAACTCAAGAAGCCTGTTGATAATGCAAAGTTTAAAGCAGTAGTTGGCAGATTTCCTAGGAGTAATCCTTGGACAAAGAAAGAGCAAGATGAATTCCTGACCGGTGTAGAGATAAAATACACAGAGGATTTGGGCGCATTCAGAGATATAAAATTTGTTCTGGTGAAAACAGGAAAAAAGATTCATCTATTTAACATAGATAAGGGCGCATCAACAGATGACGTTTTGAATAACTATTTTAAGAAAACAAAATTTGAGATCTTGGGAGAAAGAGAAGTTCTTGAAAATGATGACAACTATTAATCAGATTTCAACACAGGGCCTATTATATAAGGCCTTGTATTCCCTAAGATCTTTTTAATTCCGAACTCAGCTGAATTTATCTAAATTTTATTAACAACTATCCGATAAAAAATCTATGACAGTTTCAATTCAAGAACATTGTTATTATTATTTTTGGAGGACTTGGTGAATAATAGAATTTCGTTGACCATATTTTTTTGTTTTACTTTTTTGTTTAGTTTGCAAGGCGGTGTTTCCTTATACGCTGGGCCTCTTTATAAAAAAGTAGCAAAGAGGAGTTTTCAAGGAGTGACGTTTCCTTTTCGTCTTCTGGCCAAACCCATGGATTATTTTTTTCGAAACAAGAAAAAAAAATTAGAAGCAAGGGGAGAAGTTTTTGGTCCTAAATTAGATGCCTTGCATCGACTCAGAGAGAGTTCTCTTTTTACCCTCGCGCTGGGAGACTGTAGAGAGGCTTGGCCAGAACTATCAGCAGATAGTGATTATTGGGTTGAGGTTGTTGATGATCCTAATGAGGTTATTGATGATCCTAGTTGGGTGAACTTCCCTAGCAATAGCAATTGGAAGTTTGGTCTTGGCCCTAAGTTTAATCCTAAAAAGCCTTGGATATTCTCAGAGAAAGAAGAATACCTAAGCCTCAAAACACCTGTTGATAGTGCAAAGTTTAAAGCAGTAGTTGGCCGCTTTCCTAGTATGCCTTGGACAAAGAAAGAGCAAGAAGAATTCCTGGACGGTATAGTAAAAGAACATAACAAAAGTAGGCATCCTACGAGAAAAGGTGGGAGAAAATTTATTCTGGTGAAAAAAGAAAAAAAGATTCATCTATTTAAAATGCATAAAGACGCATT
Source organism: uncultured Oligoflexia bacterium (assembly GCA_937898585.1). Classification (GTDB taxonomy): domain Bacteria; phylum Bdellovibrionota; class Bacteriovoracia; order Bacteriovoracales; family Bacteriovoracaceae; genus CALDHR01. Next base: position 979 of record CALDHR010000148.1, on the reverse strand, counting down.
CACAAATGATATTTTGAAAAAACATTTCAGGGAAGAAACCTTTGAGATCTTAGGAGAAAGAAACATTTCGAAGAAAGAATATTGGCACAATTGACCTTTTCTTATTGTAATATTTTGCGCGGATCATCACTCTTAGTAATAGACCTTCCCATCACCAAATAATCTGCCCCACGCGCAAGTGTCTCTTGCGGAGTACTTACCCTTTTTTGATCTTGCGATAACCCTTGCTTAATTTCACTTGCGAGGCGAATGCCGGGGCAGATGCGCAGCAACTCATGGCGGGGATCAATTTCATCAATGTAAGAGAGTTCAAAAGGTGAACAGACAATACCATCCATCTTTGTTTTTAGGGCGAGCTTAATAAGATACTCGTAGCCTCCCTGATGAAAAATACGACTAATTTCATCTTCTCCTAAAGATGTCAGATAGCTTACTCCCAAAATTTTGGTGTCAGGCAGCACTTTCCTGGCCATCTCCATACTCTCGCGGCACATCATCTCGCCGCCTGATAGATGAATAGTGAGAAAGTCGATGGGTAGTGAGGCCAAAGATTTTATGGCCATCTTCACCGTCGTGGGAATATCGTGCAGCTTGAGGTCGAGAAAAATCTTTACATTAAACTGGCGATGAATTTCTTGCACAAGCGCCGGACCGTCTCGCAGAAAAACTTCAAGGCCAATTTTTACCACCTGCAGGACATCTTGATACTTAGAGAGAAATTGGAGAATCTCACTTCGACTCATTTGATCGAGGGCCACCATAATCTTGTTACTGCTACTGATACTTACTTTTGGCAAACGAGGATAGAGATCTTGCAGGGCCACGGGAGACAGATCATCTTCCTCGCAAGAAATAAGCATATTGAGGGCCGAGACAATATTCTCCTTTCTCGTCAAACAGAGCATCCCTTTTTTTGAGGCCGTGCGCCTGATGACTTCACCATCTGATTGCGACCTCTTGTGATAAGGCGTATTGATAA
>CALDHR010000147.1 GCA_937898585.1 uncultured Oligoflexia bacterium | reverse complement strand
GCCCAAAAATATTTTCACCTACGGTGATCAAAGAGGGCCAGTTATTGAACTAGACTACTTTTTTCGCGACAGCTTTTCCTTGAAAGGAAATGACATCCACGAATATTTTCTCAATGACGACAATGTCAAAAAAGGATGTGCTACTTTTTATTTTGAATCTCTTGGAAGCGTTCTTGTCTTAAGTGTAAACAATGAACACCAACTCAACAAATCAACTCAAGAGCGAGAAAATTTCTTTCTCCTCCGTGCAGAAGATAAAGAACTAGGGATAAGTCATTGCTCCGATGCAAATCTTACGGCCACCATCAAAGAACAGTATGGTAGCAATATTTTATTTTATTACAATATTGAAGAGCTATGTGCTTCTTGTGTCTCAGGTGAAGAATCTGAAGAAATGCTTCTCACTAATACAAAAGGAGCTCCTCTCAAAATTGATACAACAGGATTAAAAATTCGTCTCACCAATCTCTATATAGATCTTGACAATGAATTGCGCTGTAGTGAGAAAAGTAGCTGTCTGGCCCAAGACTATGATTGCTGTATTCAAGGCCAATGCGTTATTGATGGAAAAGAAAAAGCAAATATCGACAAAACCAGCGATGCTTATCTCTCTGCCATTAATGATATTACAAGTGGTAAAGGATACAAAAAAGATTACCCCCACTACTTTTACCAATGCCTTTCAACAGTTCCAGAAAGACCTGAAGAAGAAGATAAAGTTGATGAATATAAAAAATCTCTTATTGCAAAACAAACAAGAAAAGAATTATACGACTGCACTAATCCCATCGAAGGAGAAATGGGGATCTGTACCACCACTATTAGCGAGGCCAGCAAAAAAATAGCAGCAGGTGAGATAACTTTTTCAACGGCCAATGATGATCGAAATTTTAATGAAACTTACCAAGGAACACTTCTTTCTAATATTAATAATCATAGCATCTATGAAGTCTATTACGGCGAGACACTTCTCGAAAGTGCTGATTATTCTATTATTTCAGGAAATGATGACCTCGATATTCCTCAACAACTTACTATCACGCGCGATATCCCCGACAACACCATCAACGACACAATTCGCCTGCGCTACAAAGTAGATGCCAGCTGCAAGCTCGTCACCAAAACAAAGGCCAGTTGCTATCGCTATTTTATTATTGGAAGCGATACAGGGAAAATCTATGATCATGTGGGAGCTTCTACTTTTAAGCTTCCCTATTATGCCAATATGAGCGGCCTCATCACCGTAAAAGTTAACGACCTCAAGCTAAGAGAAAATAGCACCTGGACACGCAATAGCGGAGACCAGACAGTGAGCATTTCTCAGACACTTTTTACAGGAGATGAAGTTCTCGTTGAATATTCTGTCAATTCCTCAACCTATAAAGTTCTTAATAGCACTCAGACTGCTAAAGATACCATCGAAAGTATGTGCAATTGCGGTCACGATAATCCGCAAGTAACCCCCTTATACAAAGCAGGGACATCTACTATTGTCGATTATGTTTGTAAATGTGCTGAAGAAAAAGTTGATCTCAACAATCAGCGTGTTGAGTTAGATACAAAAATGACACCGCTTCGTTATTTTGATTACCTTGGTAAACTTCACGATGAAACATCAAGAAGCACTCCGGCCCAAGAAGGAACGGCCTTCTATTACAATAACGGAAAATACTTAGACCCCAATAATATTGAAAAAGATGGCCTCGGCGTTTATGTAGATATTGGCGTCAATGAAATCTACGGAAGCTATTTATCTCAATCTTACTCTCCTAAACCTCCCAGAAAAGTCACTGTCGTAAAAGACCAAACTTATGATATTTTTGTAGAGGCGGGCATGTATTCCTCTCTTTTGAGCGAAGAGAGTAGCTATGGAAGCTTTGATTATCAGTACTTTCTCTATCCTCCTGTTTTTGAACCACCGCTGGGTGGCGGCTACGTCCCCCAAAAAACAACTCTCCGCGCTCCTACTGAACCCTCTTACTACAACTTACGCCCCGATGATTTAAAATTTGGAAGGGCCTGCTTTCTTCCTGTCACCATGATTCCTTGGACACATGTTCCCGATAGCAGTACTACGACGCAAAGACAAAACAGACTCAAGGCCCAGCATTTTCTTTTCGCCAATGGTTACCAGCGAGACTGGTTTGGTTTTGATTACGGATCAGTCATTGGCTCTTTTGACGGACAAACATGGTTTAGCGTGGGAAGTAATAGACGTATTAAGGCCACCAGCAATAAACTCTACTTGGCCATTAATAGCTATTTTGGCGAACTCACTGAAGGAAACGGTTTTGTTATTAAAGTTCAAAAGGCCAGCACTGTCCCTAGTTCAGGCCCCTGGGCCAGAACAGACATAGACTCACTGGGCGCTGAATGTCAAAAATATCATCTCTGTAACACAGACTCTGACTGTATCAGGCAAGTTGGATGGGATTATTCCTGCGAATCTATTTCAAATATAAAAACCAAGTGGCCCGAATTTGATGAAAATGGCAATGAACGGCCTCTTTCAGGAGGAACGCCAAAGGCCCTTAGCACTATCCTCAGTGCTCCTCTCTTAGGCCAAAAGCGGTGTGTCTACAGGGGGAGAGGTGCAGCATGTCATAAACAGATGGATATTGACGACGAAACTAGCAGCTTTACGGGAATCGATCTCTCTATTGGACACCATTCTTGTGTCCCCAGTCACTACTGCCAAAGCTTTAAAGAAGGAACTACTTTTGTAGAGGCCTTTAACCGCCGCATCTCACGCTACGGAAAAAGCGCCTCCGCCCAAGTTTCTCCTCTCTCCACTGTTCCCGTCGCCTTTCAAGCAGACTCTTTTGGTCTTGGTTCAAAAATCATCGGCCGTCCCTGGGATTATTTAGGAACAGAGACAATTGCCAGCGATGTTTTTTCTCAATTTAACCAAAACAATATTTCGGCCATCTGCCTTCCCGGAAGAAATGTCGATAATGCCAGCACCATAAATCTTTCAGTCAACCACTATCTTCGGCCAACTCTCGAACAACGAGGAGATAAAATTCTCAATATTGGCATCACCCTCGACAATCTCAACGCAGCTGATACAGCTTATCTCAATAGTTGCTCTATTCTAGATGCAGACGGAAATTACGCTCAAAAAGATTCAACTTATCTTACACAAAAAATTAATAGCACCAGCATGGCCCAAATGGCAGGGGGACAGGCACTTTCCACAAACTTACTCACTATTTTTTCATCTCTCACTCCTGAACCTCTTTTGCATGATGGAGGAATTAGTGACGTTATTCGCTCTCCTGTTCTCATGAAAAATCGCTGTTTGCGTGCGGCGGGATCACCTTGTTTCACAGATTGGGATTGTGGTCCCAATAATTTTATGAGTACCTTGATTTCTCGCATCGATGCAGATGATGTCACCATGAATTCGGCGGAGACGGCCTATTGGCAAGAGGGGCTTACTTGCGCTCAACTCTATCCCACAAGTTCTGCAAGTTATAATTTGCGCTTCAATAAATGTTGCCGTGAGACAGAAAAAAAATTCACTCTCTACACTAATATTCAACCTCTCTATTCACCGCCGACTCCTTGGAGTGATCCTACAATTAGAACAGATGTCGTCGCAGGAATTGATCTTCCTATTGAATCAACTATGCGCTATTCACGAATAGCACCCGCTTATACTGCCCTTAATGATGCCACTGATCCTTTTCCTATTTTAAAAACGTCTCCCATTGACCAATGTCAGGCCGACCCGGCCACCCTTTGTTCTAATAGCACCATTCACCCTCTTGGCCAATTTCGTACCATTGACAAAATTGCCAGCAGCACTTGCTGCTCTAGTCACTGGATTAGAAATTTTAATGAAGAAGCTTGGGGAGGAGGTCATACTTGGAGCAGTACTATTCACCAAAATATCGACAAGAAATCCTTTCGCTGTCTGGCCTGGATTCCCGATAATGATGCCACCGATGAACCCTTTAATTGCCCCAACTCCAACTACAGCGATACTTGTAAACAGCGTGAATTGACAGATAATGAAGTGGTTCTTTATTTAGAATTCATGAGTTCTCTTGAGTTGCTGGGAATTCCTCAAGTTCTCATTAAGACAAATCATCAGCAGCTTGAAGATAACAAAGAGCATATTACTTGCTTTGTGAACTATGAAGAAGATGACACTGTTCCCACTCGTCTTCCTTTAGAAAAAACCATTGCCTCTCTTGATTCAGGTGCTGTGGCCGAATATATCTCTTCACAAGGCGCTATGTTTTATACCGCTAATGACCCCAACAATTTTGTTATGGATGATGGTGGTCTCAAAATGATGTTTTCCGAAAATGAATTTTCTTGTTGTCTTCCTATCAGCAAAACTGCTTTTGATTTTGATGTCACCAATGAAATGTGCTGCACAGGCCAAAAAGCGCCTGATACGAATCGATGCTGCCTTCCTGACTACACAAATATCTCTCTTTATCTCAATCGCTATGTTTCTTCACAGGCCTCTAATTTATCGAGTTCTTTGTTTGACTCATTTACGGGATTTGTAAAAAGTGCCAATGATGTGGAAAAAATTATTCAAGCGGAAAATTTGTGCTGCTCGGGATCTTATACGACAGGAAAGGCCATTGATCTCTATCCTATTGATGGCGATGAGGCCAATAAGAAAATACGGCGTTTTGGTTATTTAGAGACAGATAAAAACAACGAATTTTACACAAATGGAGTTCGCTGGAATAATCAGCTTTACTGTATCCCTAAAACTTCAGACTCTTCAGGAGGCGGGAATGGCAATAATTCAGGGTCATCTGCTGGACAATAACCGTTTAATTTCAGCAATTTAAATATTTCACTCAAGTATTTCCCCGCGAAGTCGAATGGCTTATCATGGAAATACTAACTCTTATCACTTTTTCAATTATCACTATATTCTCACTCCTCAATCTAACATTGAATTTGTTTTTGCATTACCAGACAAAAAACAAGCTCTATAAGATTCTGGCCATTTTTTGGTTGGCCCTTGTGGTGAACTTTGTTCTTCAAGGATATGCCCAAAATGGCACTGCCAAAATCATCTACCTTTTTGGTTTTGGAGTTGTCCCTATGGCCCTTCTGGCAGAAAGTACTTTTTTTATCCTCAATAAAAAAATGTCTTCTCTTTTTTATCTCACCATCGGCCTGATTGGATATGCCCTCAGCTCTATCTTTATCTATTATGATTTTAATTTCACTATCTCGGCCCTTCCTATTGCTTTGGCCGTGGCCATTTTTCCGGCAACTGCTGCTATTGAGATTTTAGTTTATAGCAATAAAGAAAGCTCTGCTCTTCACAAAATTAAAGGAATTATCTTGGCCCTTTTTGTTATTCACTCCCTCAATTTTGCTTTTTTCCGCATGGATCCAGGTGCTCAGATTTGGGGATGGCCAGTGGCCTATGCGCTTTATCAACTTCTTGCCGCTATTTTACCGGCCATTTCCTTAGAACATTATCATCTCAATGAACAAGAAAGGCTTAACACTCTTGTTGATAAGCGAACAGAAGATCTACAAAAAACCAACCATAAACTAAGTGAATCACTAGAAACAAATAAAATTCTTCTAAGAGTATTGCTCCATGATTTATCTAATCCTATTTTTATTATTCTCACAAAAGTACAACTTCTTTTTCGCCTTTTAAAAAATAGTTTAGATGATAAAGTTTCCCATCATCTCTCTCGCATTTTTTCTGCAACAGAGAGAATGAATTCTATTATTGATCAAATTCGTGAGTATGAGGCCATAAAGCTGGGAAAGAAGGAATTAAAGTTAGAATCAGTTCATCTGTTTACTATTATTAATAAAACAGTCGAATCCTTCAAAGAAAAATTGGAAAATCAAAATATTACCATTGGGCTCAATCCCAATCTTGTAAGAGAAAAAGAAAATCTCTATGCCTTTATTGAAGAAAAATCTTTTGTAAACTCGGTTCTATCTAACCTGCTCTCTAATGCTATTAAGTTTTCTCATCCAGGCAGCATCATTGAATTAAATGCCTATACCATCGATAATAGCTTTACGGCCATTACCATTAAAGATTACGGGGACGGAATTCCTCAAGAGATGCAAGAAGGCCTTTTTGACTTTACCAAGAAAACATCGCGAAAAGGAACCTCTGGAGAATCAGGCACAGGCTTCGGTCTTCCTATTGTAAAAAAATACATTGAATTTTATGGTGGCGAAATTTTAGTTGAATCGAGTGAAAAGGGCGGAAGTTCTGAGAGCTTCACCCTTTTCACTCTTAAACTAAAGCGAAGTAACGCCAATCAAATAGAAACGCCGTCCATGATAGAATCCAGCATTAAAGAATAACCAAAGCCTGTTTGATGAATATTATCCACAACTAATTTCATGCGATCCTCTGAAAGATTTTTCACAAGGTCAATGGCCTTAACAATATGATCTTGATCTTCTTCAGCGTGAATTTTTACAAAACGAAGAACTTTTTCATCATAAGTTGCTTGTAGGTCTTTATAAAAGGCCGGAAAACATTGTGCCGAAAATACTTCAAGGGCAATGATATAACCCATGAGAGCGATGGGATCTTGATGTTGAATTTTAAAATATTGAGGCTCCCAGAACATTTTTGTGCAAGAAAGTTCAGGAAATTTGGCCATATCAAAGCCAAAAAGCTCTAAATCTTTTTTGGCAATATTCTCATGTCCCTTCTCTTCGCTAATATGATCTACATAACGACGAAAATACTGAGTGTTGTCAAGAGGCATCACTCCGGCAGCAAAGGCCAAAAGGCGCGTGGAGTGAGAAACATAATGAAATGTTTGGGCCAAAAATTGAGCGTATTTTTCCTTGTCTTTATAATCAAATTTTTTTAATGATTCTCCCATTACACTAACGGCCACTTCAATTGCTTTGTCTAAATTCACCACTTTATTCTCCTTCGTATTATTTTATCTTCTTTCTAGTTATAGATAGGTTTTCTCATTTCTGTTAATTCTCCAGGCATTCTGACCACAAAGTTTTCTTCTAAAACGGCCAGGTGCTTTCGTCGAAGATTCTTCAACTCCACAACAATTCCGTTCATCATTACTCTCTTCTCTAAGCTATTGGCAAAATACTCGCGGCTCAAAATCCCCATGTCGATGTGATAATGAAAATTTTTGAGGCTTTGTATGGGATCAAATCCCACCTCTTTCAAAATAGAATAAAACTCATCGCGCAAAAGAAAGTGACGATTTTGAATATCTTCTTCAATTCCTGCAAGTTTTGAGCGATATTCATTTAGGGTAAAGACTTCATCACGACATGCGGCCTCATCAAATAGAATACCGAGATTGATGAGACGTCCTCCAGGTTTTAGCGCTTTAAATAATTGAGAAAACAGAGTTTTTTGTTTGGCAAGAGAAATTTCATGAGAACCACTCTTAATGACAATAACATCAAATTCTTCATTAAAGAGTTTATCTTCTAAAAGATCAGCACAAATAACGCGTGACTTCTTGCCCAGTTTTTTTTCTGCAAAAGAGCACTGCACAGAAGAAATATCAGTTGTCGTTAAAACAACCTCGGGGTGCAGAAAAGAAATTTTTTCTGACAAATTGCCATCTCCGGCCATAGCATCAAGAACTTTATCATTTTCGCCTATTTGGCATCGCCGGATAAAGTCAAAAATGAATTCTTGATCAAAACCATTTATTTCATCTTGCTTGTAAGTTCCAAAAACATCATAAGAAACTCTTCTCTCTGTATTCGTTTGCTCCACGTCAACACTCCTTTAGGTTTTAACTGCTTTCTTTAATGAAATATCCCCCCTTTTCAACATTGACAACAAAAATGAAAACTTTTTACTGGATTTTTCATTTTCTTAAACAACAATAGAGAGATGACGTTTTTTATTTTAATTTTCCTTGCTCTTTTTTCTCCCTACAATAATGAAGCTCGAGAACCTGAGTGCTTGAATCAAGAACTACCTACGACCCAAGAAGGCCAAAGCGATGAAATACGAAAAGTTGACAATATTTCCGATAACCTAGAATCAGAACAAACAAAAAATCGCAGCGCCATTCCTCTTCCCCCGCTAAGCAATGAGAAAAAAGACCAGATAGTCAATCAATCAACGCTTCTTCCTTACGACGAAGATTTGGATACAAAAATTTTTCCTCAAGAAGAAATGAGTATTAAAGAAATTAGAAAAATCGTAGAAAGTGAGGCAACTCACTATGAGACGCTTTATGCTCAAACAAAAAAGCTAGCGCGCAAGTCTCCTCTTCAATGCCGACGTTACCTGGCAAATTACTATAAAAAAGAATCTTCTTGGGCGCATCTTAATCGTGTTGAGAAGTTAAAACTTGTCTTTAAGTTAACAAACGATGTTTATCAGTTTATGCAGCAAGAAAGCTACTCTCTTCAGTGTCAGCAATTTCTTTTAGAATATTTAAGAGTCTCTTTTATTGAAAAAATCAAACCACAAATTATTATTCTCCTTAATAAAGTTCTCTCTCATGAAAAAAATTATACCTTTCAAAATTTTTACAACCTAACGAGAAAAGTAATTAATCATTTTTCTCAAAAAGAAGAAATTGCTAAAATCTATTTTCCTAAAGAAATGATTCCCTTTAAATTTGAAGAAAATTTGTTTGTTATTTCTTGGCCTCTTGAAATACGCAGCGAAAAAACGTATCGTCGCCGCTACTACAAAAAACACAAAAAGCTCAATCGCTCTTTTTATATTTATTTTATGCAAGAAGAAATCTCCAGTTCTATTGCGAACGCTCTCATAGATAAAGTAAACAGTATCCTCAAAGAAAGAGTGGCCAAAATAACCAAAGAGAGAAGTTATGACAATCTGGCCTTAAAACTTTGTGTTCCTCTTATGGATGTTCTTACTTCCAACGATGATGATGAAGAAGAAAACAATATTGATATTCCTCTTAATAAAGAGAATACCGCTCGACTTCAAAAAATTGTTGAACAGTTTGCTGAAAATATTTCAAAACCTCAAAAAAAGCTCTCTGTTCTCAACGCTTTTCACCTTCACCCTAAACTAACTCCTCACCTTGCTCGCTGTGTGATTATGCAAGAAACAAAAACGACATTTGATCCCCACACTCTTAACTACACCTACTGTCAGCGAAGAAACTTTATGCGCTCCACTGCTCATGGTCTGGGACAAACAACCCTGACAACTTTTAAATTTTTAAATCGGGCCAATTTGCTTCCTGGTCTTTCAAAATATATTAAGCACCCTCTTTTGCGAGGAAAAGATAATATTCCCTCTGATCTTCTTTTTGAACTTCTCAACGAACATCCTCAAATGCAAATTGAAACTATTTTTCGTCACCTCAACTATCTTTTGAAAATTAAAAAAGAAGGAAATGGCCAAGTGCTTTCTGCTGTTGTAAGCTATGATCTGGACAATAAATCAAAATACATCGCTTATGTAGATCGATGCCTCAAATGCCTTGATCCCCATAAGTATGACGATTACGAAGCAGCATTAACATGTCGAAAATAATCTTTTTTTTCTTTTTTTCCTTTTCTCTCTCTCCTCTTTTTTCCATGGAGGAGAATACCCAAAAGCATATTTTGAGCACGCTGGATCTTTTAAAAAATGAGAATATTGTTTTTTATCAAAAAAAAGAAAAGCTCAAAAGCTACAATTGGACCATGCTTATTTATAATGACGGGCTTCAAGATAACTTTGCCCTCTATGATGAAGCTGAAAAAAAACTTGTCTACTTCTATGGACAAGAAAAAGAGATATCTCCCTTTGATTCTTTGAGAACTTATGAACTGGAAAATTTCAACGCTCCCGTCATTGTCCTCTTTTATCAACATGGCACTCATGGAATGAAGGCCATTATTATTTCACAAAAAGAGGAAGGCGAAAAACTCAAGCAAGAAGAAATAAAATCTGCTTGGCCTATTAAGATAAAAGTCAACAAAACATCTATAGAGTTTTCAATTTCAGAGGATTTTGGTAAAACCAAGGTGCCAAAATATAAAAAAGTAAGCTGGCCAGAGTAAAAACGCTCTTTTAAGGCCTTACAAATTCATGTGATCGTATTATGGGAGAGTCCTCTCAAAATAGCTTTAACTAAGAATCTTATTTAAGGATAACTATGTTGCTCATTAAAGGTCTTGTTTTTCATGTCCTTTTTCTCAATATGCTAGCGGAGTACTCCTTTTCCGATGACTCTTTTGAACGCATGGCCAAATATGCTCCTATCTCAGAGTGGTATCTAGAAAATGCTGAGCGCAACTTTGAGTATTCTTTTCTCGGCCAGCAAGAAATTAAAATCGATGTCAGGCGAGGCGATACACTCAACCTCCTTCTCCAAAAGCAAGGCATCCCTCATTATGAGATTGGTCAGATTAGTAATGCTATGGCCTATTTCATGGCACCCACGGCCCTTAAGGTGGGAACACAAATCACCTTGCGCCTCACTTCAGACTTTGAGAGACCTGGAAAAAAACGCCTCTTTTATCTTACTCTTCCCATCGACGAAGAAAAATATATTGAGATTTCACGCCAAAAGCGCGACGAAGATACTTTTTTCTTTAGTCAACTCATTGAAAAAAAGTTGGAGAAAAAGCTTCTCTATCAATCTGATATCATCGCCAGTAGCCTTTTTAATTCTGCTCATGCTCTTGGCCTTAACCTTGATGCTTTTTATACCCTCGTCCAAGGTCTTGACTATCTGGTGGATTTTCAACGCGATATACGCGAAGGAACCCCTTTTGAAGTCATTCACGAAAGCTTTTATCGCCCTAACGGCACATTTTCTCATCATGGAAAGATTTTGTATGCTTCTCTTGGCGTTCGCGGAGAAACGATACGCGTCTACTGGTTTTCTCCTACGGCCTCAATGCCACCACAATATTTTACCGAAGAAGGCATTAGCGCCATGAAGGCCTTTCTCAAAAACCCTGTTCGAGCAGGGCGCATCAGCTCACATTTTGGCAACCGTAAACACCCCATCTTGAACTTTGAAAAAAAGCACCAAGGAATCGACTTTGCTGCCCCGCGAGGAACCCCTGTTTACGCCATCGGTGATGGTTATGTGGAGTTTGCCGGTCGCAAGGGGGGTTACGGCAATTATGTGGTTATCCGCCACAATCAACGCCATTCTTCGGCCTATGCCCATCTTCACAAATTCGGCAAAGGAATTCGCAAAGGCGTTCGAGTTAAACAAAAAGATATTATCGGTCATGTAGGAGCAACGGGGATGGCGACAGGCGATCATCTTCACTTTGAAATTATCGAACGAGGGCGCAAAATAAACCCTCTGAGCGTGAAATCACCTCCACAAATTAAACTTGAAGGTGATCAAAAGACAAGCTTTGAGTCTTTTAAAAACTCCCTCCAAACAATCAAACGCCAAAGTCAATTTCAGGCCGTTAACGGGCTTAGGGATGAGCAAAAAATTGTTTTTTAATTTTTTCAAGTGAGACAATCTTATAATTAGCGTTTCCTCCGCCCTCGTTCTCATCATCGTGAACAACGAGAATTCCTTGGGGATACTTTTCTCCCAAGTTTTCATCTAAAATATCAAGTCCGTCAGTTTTTGTCACACCATCAAAAAGATCATCTCCTATGATGCGAAAGTTCTCAACTCGCTCTCCTGTGTCTTTTTTTATAAGCACCAGTTCACTGATACCCTGTGAACTTACAAGAAGATAATCTTTTCCCAGCATCGCCATTCCTTCAATATCATCTACAAAAGATGAAGGGATTTCATCATGCTTGCTTCCTGTGAGGGTCGCTACTTTTTTTATTTTTTTTAATTTTTCTTTTTTAAAGATGAGCTTA
>CALDHR010000146.1 GCA_937898585.1 uncultured Oligoflexia bacterium | reverse complement strand
ATTATAAAGAGTTAGAGGGGCGCGTTCCTTTCAGTCAAGAAGACTGGTTCTCTCTTTCACCACTGCAAAAAGTTTTGGTGAAAACATATATTGAGATGCGCTATAAATTTAAATCCAGCAATATAAAGATAACAGCAAGAGAGGTTGAGGCCTATTTGCGGGATGCCAATCATGAAGAGTCTCTTTCTAAGGAAAATCTTGTCTCTCTAGAGCATCTCATGGAGAAAATAGAAGAATATTTTTACTTAGTGGAAGGAATTAAAGAAGATGATCTTCTGCCTAAAGAGATGTTGGTGTGCCACTGCTTTGATCTTAAATTAGCTGGTCTTGTAAAAGAGGCCAAGGAGAGTCAAACGCTAGAGGCCTTTCTAGAAAAGACACAGGCAGGGAAGCGCTGCGGGCAGTGTATTACGGCAAGAGAGCTTCCACGAAGAGAAATTTATCTGGATTTTGTCTATTATTTTGTTCATCAAAGAGGGTTTCTTTTAGAGCAGAAAAAAGAATTGAGTGAAAATTTTGCCCCTCTCTTGGAAGATGATCTCTCCTTAAAAGATGATGTTCTTCCCTTTGAGAGGATCCAGAGAGTTTTTTCCTTGGTAGGGATAGCGATAAGAGTGATGCAAAGGGAAGAAAAAGAACCATTAATACTTCTCACCTCGTATGAGTTGAAATATAGTGATTTTAAAAGTCTAATAGAACATTATATTCTAAAAAAGGCAGCACTTGTTAGCGCGAGCTTTTCTTGGGAATTTATTTCATAATTGCATAGGGGTATGAGTCCAATGATTTTTTTAAAAAGAGCAATGGTATTAGTGGGATTTCACAGTATGTTGGTGGGAGCAGCGCCGACAATTTCAGGAGATGGTGCGAAAGGTGAAGGCATCTACAAGCAAAATTGCACCACCTGTCATGGTGATGATGCTATGGGGATGAAAGAGAAAAAGGCCCCTATGTTGGCAGGACAATATGATTGGTACTTGCATATGCAATTAGAAAATTTTATTTCAAAAAAGAGAGTTAACCCTGATATGGATCCCTACCTAAAAAAACTCTCTAAGCAAGACTTAGTTGACGTAAGTGTTTATTTAGGTGGGTTAAAATAATTTGAGGAGTTTCTTGTCAAGAAGAACTGCTTTGATTAGAGTTTTATAAAGCATATCATTTATTTTTGTTTTTGTCGCTG
>CALDHR010000145.1 GCA_937898585.1 uncultured Oligoflexia bacterium | reverse complement strand
TGGTGATTCTATGGGGAAAGAATCAAAAAAAAGACACAAGAAAAAAAAATATGATCTCTCTTTGATGCGCCAACAGTTTCGAGAAAAAGTAGGAGAGTGGATGATAGAAAACCACAAAGATATCTTAATTATGGGGCACAATCATCTTCTAGAAGAGTATTATTTTTCTTCCCCTGAAGGGGAAAAAATTATTTTAAATAATGGTCTTTTTGCGGCAACGTCTCAGTTTATCTCCCTCGAAGAGGGAAAGGCCCTTTTTATTCGCCTGTAAATTAAACCTTGATCTCTTCACGGATTTCTTTTATTCATCATTCTTTTTAAACAAAAGGAATTTAAATGATGAAGCAATCTCTCATAATTGGACTCACTGTTTTTCTTAGTTCAACTCTTTTCATAGCACCAGGTAATCTCATGGCCGGTGAAGGAAAAGTGGCCAGCTCCAAGAGACAAAAACAACTTCTTACTCCTCGTGTTAAAGAGGCCCTTAAATCTATGAACTCAACTGCTAGTCTTGTTGAATTCAATAATATTGAAGATATCCTCACAAACGAGCTTCTCTTTTCTTTTCAATGGCGCCGCTATGGTGCAAAAAAAATGCCTCTCGAAGCACGTGAAGATCTTACTCGAGAAGTCGTACAGCTTTTTATGGAAAAATTAGAAGGAGCTGATTATCAAGTTCTAGAAGAAAACTTTCTTCAACTTCCCTCTTTAATGGTGAACAAAATCTACAATAACTAAGAATGAAACGACTCTTAAGAAATGCAGGCCTTTTATGTCTCTCTTGTATCTTATTTTCTCTCTTGAGATTTGAGGGACTTAAAGGCCATTCAAGAATAAATGATTATCTTGCCCCCCACGAAATTTCATTGCTGTTAAAAGCAAAAACAGGGCGATCTTTTGAGTTTCGCCTCAAACAAAAAGAAGGAAAAGTCATCGCCATCGCTGCCCCTGAGTTTTATTTTCTTCGCGAATTCACAGGAGGAAATAGCACTATTGGTCTTACGGAGCTGGGTTATTATGATGAAATACCTGAAAGACTCATTAAAGGAAAGTGTCAGTTCAAAAGAGGAGACTCCTACTGTCTTTTAAAAGTTCACTTTTCGACTGAAGAAATCACCACACTTTTTATCCATTTTGCCATGGCCTTTAAACGAGGAAATAATTGGATTTATCACGGAGCTTTTTCTGAAATTCACCAAGACCAAGGGATGATTCTTTTTAAAGAGATTTATGAATTTTAGGGAGACAAAAGGGAGCAAATATATCCCTCTACAAAATGCTCATCTTCTTTTTTCTCATAGAGAATTTTAAAGACCCCTTCTTCTTTTGCCTCTCGGTATTCAAAGAGTTTAAGTTTCACGGGCACTCTCTTTCTATGGCATAATAAAAAGGCCTCTCCAAAAAAGTTGTCTTTCAAAAAAGCATAGATGGGTTTTTTAAGGGTAATACGCAGAGATTCGCGCGCTAAATCTAGCAATTTAACCGTTAAAAGCCTTTCCTTATTAAGAGCATCTCCGCTAATTTTAAAGGAAATTTCACTTTTGAGAAGATGCTCACCCTCCACAACTCTTAAGTTATTTCTTTTTTCCAGCAACGTAAATTTTTCAGGAAAGAAGATCGACAAAAGAGAGCTCTCTTCTTTTTCTTGAATGCTTTTAATTCTTCCTTCAAAAAGCACTGTTGAATGAGGCAGATAGAAGAAAATAAGATTGCGTTCTTTTTCTTCAAGAGGATAATTCACTTGAATGCGAAAAAACGTTCTCCCCCCTTCAATAGAAAGTAAAACGGCACGAAACTTTTCAATATTTTCTCCTCTTACTCGCCACAAAATTAATTGCGGCCCTTCTTCTTTTTCTCTTTTGAGTATTTTGAGAAAAAGAGAGAGATCATCCTTGATCTCTAGTTTCCTTTGAGGAGGTCTTTTGGCATGGGCCATATGAAAATCCTACCGTATCTTTTTTTAACCAATTAAGCAAAGAGGAATAGAAGAG
>CALDHR010000144.1 GCA_937898585.1 uncultured Oligoflexia bacterium | reverse complement strand
TTTTTTATTATTTTTATATAGAAGAATTCCTTCTTCAAATTTTTTAATTCCTTCTTCGAGGGGAAGTTTTCCACTTTCAAGAGATTGAACAATTTGCTCTAACTGACGAAGAGACTCTTCTAATGATGGCGACGACATTTGACTCTTATCCTTCTTTGTAAGAATTTTTTTCCTTCTCCCCTTTAACGCGAAAAATCAATAAAATGAGTTTATCACCAGCTCGACAATCCGGCCAAAAAGAAAAGGTCTCGGTTATATGAAAGATTTATGGGTTCCTCTATCGGGCGCGAAGGCCCAACAAAATTACATCGATGTTTTAGCAAACAACGTGGCCAACATTAACACAACTGCGCATAAAAGAGATCAAGTTTCTTTTGAAGAAGAGCTCAATTACCTCAATAATCCCGAGCAAGATGATCTGATTCCCACTAAAGAATGGACACCCGAGCAATTCTATCAGACGAGGAATATGGAAAGTGGTTTTGTTCATACACGAGGAACTTACACTGATTTTTCTCAGGGCCAATTGACGCCCACAGGAAATCCTCTTGATTTTGCCCTTGAAGGAGAGGGTTTTTTTGAAGTCCTCACTCCTCGAGGTATTCGCTATACCCGAGATGGTCACTTTAGTTTTAATAGCGAGGGTGAAGTTGTCAACGCTCGAGGTGATCGCCTTTTGGCCCAAAGCAATGCAAATGCTGCAGAAGGAGAAGACCTCAGTAAGAGATTTATTAAACTCTCTGGAAGAAAAATTAGTGTCAATAATCAAGGTGAAATCTCTTCCGAGCGCGGCCCTATCGCCAAGATGGCCTTAGTGGATTTTCTTGATAAAAACGCATTAAAGAAAGAAGGGGGATCTTACTATGTAAGCTCTCATCCAGAAAATAAAACCTCTTCCCTCGCCGTTGTCCATCAATCCCATTTAGAACAATCAAACGTTAACGGCGTCTTAGAGATGAGTGAACTCATTAAGGCCCATCGCCATTTTGATTCTATATACAAAGTTTTAAAAACTTACGATCAAATTGAAGGAAAAAGCGTCAGTGAAATTGCAAAGTTTTAATTTATTTATTTTAGGAGCTAAATTATGTTAAGGGCCCTCAATACGTCCGCCACCGGAATGGCCTCTCAAGAAGCAAATATCAATACTGTCGCCAACAATGTGGCCAACGTCAATACAGTCGGTTTCAAAAAAGGGCGAGCTGAATTTGAAGATTTACTCTATGAAACAATTGAAGAGGCAGGAGGAAGATCAAGCGCAACATCTCAATACAACACAGGTCTTCAAATAGGTTCGGGATCAAAAGTTTCAGGTGTTCGAAAAATTCACTCTCAAGGCGATCCTATGATTACAAAAAATCCCTTTGATCTCATGATCAATGGAGATGGCCATTTTGGCATTATTATGCCCAGTAATGAAATACGCTATACGCGAGACGGAAGCTTTGGCCCTGATCAAAATGGAGTCCTTGTGAACAAACAGGGATTTCGTCTCTTTCCCACGATTACTCTTCCCCCACAAGTAACCTCTGTGAATATTGCTCAAGATGGAACCGTTGAGGCCTACCTTCAAGGACAAGTAGAACCACAAAATGCAGGAGTCATTAGCGTTTTTACTTTTATTAATCCCGCAGGCCTTTATTCAACGGGAGGAAATTTATATAAGGCCACGGGAAGTAGCGGTGCTCCTATTCAAATGATAGGCGGACAACAAAATGCCGGCATCATTGAGCAAGGAATGTTGGAGTCTAGCAATGTTAGCATCATGAATGAAATGACCGATATGATTAAAGCACAACGATCTTTTGAGATGAATTCAAAAGTAATGAATATTGCCGATCAAATTCTACAAACTGTTAATAATGTAAGGTAAAAAATGCGTCATTTATTTTTTCTTTTTTCTCTCATTTTAATGATTCCCGTTAAAGTTTTCAGCTTGACTATTTCTTGTGAAATCACACTCGATAAGGAAAGATATTTTTTCTTAAATCTCTCTCTTCCTCAAGAAGATTATAAAAGTGATGATGTAAGCTTTATTAAAAACTCTACTTGCCCTCAAGATATTAATGAAAAAGTCTTTTTGCTTATTAGTCAAAATATCGAAGATAAAACAAAAGTTGAAGAAAAATTAAAATCCCTCAAAGATACTTATAGTATTACCCTTCATCATCTCGATGAAGTAAAAATTGAATCTCTTCAGCAACTTGTGACCAAAAAACTAAAAGATAAAACGCCTTATCTCTTTCAAGAACTTACTAATAACCAATCTAATAAATTTATCTATCTCTTTGATCCTAAAGACATAGAGATCAATTGCTCTAATTGCCAATCTCTTGGTCTTCAAAGCATTACTTTTACTTCTCTAACAGACAAAGATTTTTATCTACAGTTTATGAGTAAGGCCTTAATGGAAATTCAGGCCTTTCGAGTAGAAAAAATGATTTCTCCTCAACAGACATTTCATTTTAATAGTGATGTTACTCCTACTCCTCTTTTTACGGATCGCCCCGATGACTACTTTACTGAATCAAAAAATATTCAGTATTATCGCCCCAGTAGAACTCTTAATACAGACTCCTTCTTAAAAAAAAATGACCTTGTTCCCATCACTCTCGTTGAACAAAATAGAGCTGTTCGCATTCGCTATAACAGTGGAAATATTTCTATCTCTACGCAAGGAATTTCCCGCGAGAACGGTCGCTATGGTGATTACATTCAAGTAAATAAAAAACCAGAAAATAAACTCATGCAGGCCCAAGTTGTGGGCCCCAACATTGTCGAGATTCATTTATGAAAAAAAAATTCTCTTTTCTCTGTATATCCTTTTTTCTTTTCCTTCTCTCCTCTTGCTCTAGCTATATCAATGAACTTCATCGCGATATTGACAATGAAACCATCAGCAATGCTCCTCCTGGAAGTGATAAATTTAATCTCTATCGTCCCTCTCTACCCGTCGCTCCTCCCTCAAATCCTTTTGCCAATCGCCCCATACCCTCTACCGCTAATATGAGAGAGTTTTCTCTTCAACAAAAAAGGCGTTATGATAAAAAACGGGCGAAAGGAAAAGATCTTCTTGATGAAGGCGAATCAAAATCTCTTTGGATGGGGCCAAGAGAAGATCACTTTTTATTCTCACAAGTGGATAAAAGAAAAATCCACGATATTGTTATTATTCAAGTTCAAAACAAACTTAAAAATGAAATCTCTAATGAACTGAGAAGATTTTTCCCCCCTCCTATGCCTCAAATGCCAGAGGAATCCGTTGCCGCCGGTGAGGCAAAAAAAGAGGCACCAGATAAAAAGCCCCCTGCATCTCCCGCAGAAAAAGAGGGCGAGGTTTTTGATAAACTCTCAGGTATCATTGCTGAAAAAATGAGCGGTGATTATCTTCTTGTTCGCTCTAAAAAAGAAGTTCTCTATCATGGCCAAAAACATCTTTTAGGTATTCAGGCCCTCGTGGCCGAAAGAGATATCGACAATGAAGACAGCGTCCCTTCTGATAAAATCATTGAGTCAGTCATTACTGTTCTTCGCTAATTGAATAAAGGAATTTTTATGAAAAAATATATTTTTTTTATCTTTCTCTTCTTTCATGATCTTCTCTTCGCTTCTGGTCGTATTAAAGATTTAGTTACCTTTAAGGGCGTTCGCGAAAATCATCTCATTGGTTACGGTCTTGTCATTGGACTCAATGGAACAGGAGACGGAGGAGGTGAAATCCTCAATGCTTCTCTAACACGTATGTTTCAAAAACTGGGTTTAAATCCTAAACAAGAAATTGCTTCAAAGAATGTCGCCTCTGTTATTGTCACGGCCAAGCTTCCTCCTTTTGCTCGCATTGGACAAAAAATTGATATCACTATCTCTTCTATTGGCGAAGCACAATCCCTTGCAGGAGGAACACTGCTCATCACTCCCTTAAAAGCAGGAGATTCTCAAGTTTATGCCATGGCCCAAGGACAAATAACGGTGGGAGGATTAAAAAATGGAAGTGTCTATGGGACAATTGGAAAAATTTCCTCTGGTGCGACAGTAGAGAGAGAAGTACCTAGCGATTTTGACAACAAAACATCCCTCCGTTTGGCCCTTCAAGAAGGAGATTTTACCACTGCTCATCGCATCGAACGCACCATTAACAATGAACTAGGCGGTAAATTTGCTATTGCCAAAGATTCCACTACCATTGATGTCATTGTCCCACCAAACTATCAGCGAAAAATTGTCGAACTCATCGCTCTTATTGAAAATTTTAAAGTCAATCCTGATCAAAAAGCAAAAATAGTTATTAATGAAAGGACGGGAACAATTGTTGCAGGTGGTGAAATTATTTTAAAAAATGTGGCCATTGGTCATAAAAACTTGAGTATTGAAATTAAAAATAATGATGATCAAGAAGAAGGCCCTCCTCGACTAGATCGATTTTATAATATCAATAAAGAGACAACTCTAGGAGACCTGGTAAAGGCCCTTAACGCTTTTGGCGCAACGCCAGAGGATCTTATTAGTATTTTTGAGGCCCTTAAAAGCAATGGTGCTCTCACGGGAGAAATAGAATTTATTTAGTCAGTTTTTTCCCTTACTAGGATAAAGAAGCTATCTGTCTTAACATAAAAAAGAGGTCTTACTATGCGAGTTGAAGAAAGAGGATACACTCCTCAAGAGCTAGTAAAAAATTATGAAAACTTTGCAGAATCAATGGAGTCTGAGTTTGTAAAAATGATGCTCACTGAAATGAAAAAAAGTAGTTCTCTTGGGCGAGAAAAATCACAAGAAGAGAATTTTTATGATGATCTTATGACCAATGAATATGCCGCCAATTCAGCAAAAAGAGAGAATTACGGCATTAAAGAAATGATTTTAAAACAAATTATGCCTGAGCAATTGAAAGCATATCGGCAAAATCAAGGACAATAAGGACGTTATTATGAGTAATATGCCCATTAACCCACGTAAACCTTTCTTCCCTAATCGCAGTAGCTCACGTCCCCTTGGCGCTGAAAAAAATGCCCTGGCAGGCATCTCTCCCGGTGGCCTTTCTCAAGAATCAAAGAGTCATGGCAAAGATCAATTAACTATTGACCCACAAACTCTTGAATTTATGAAAATAAAAAATGCGACTCACAGAGCACCTGAATTAACCAGCTCTGGTCCTCGCCAAGAAAAAATTCAATCAATTAAACAGCAAATCAAGGAAGGAAATTATACCATTGACTACAATGAGCTTGCTGACAAAATGATTGCCGACTCTCTTTAAAAGAAGAGGGCAAAGAGGAGTTTCTAATGGATTTGTCAGCAGAGAGATCTCTTCTTGGCCAAGAAATTAACTCTCTTTGGCCCTACTTCATTCACTTATATGAAGATCTTTTCCGACTTACCAATGAAGAATATGAAGTTTTAAAAAAAAGCAAAATTGAAGAGCTTGAAGATATTTCAAAAAAGAAATCAATCTTACTAGAAGAAATCGATACATTAGATAAGAAAAGAGAAGAAATATTAGAGAGAATTTCACTTTTTGGTCATTCCTCTCTTCCTGCCAAGAACAACTCTTCTACTATCAAAGAATTTCTTTTGCTTTATCATCTAGAAGATCACTATCAAAACTTTTCAAAACTTAACGATGATCTTATTTCCATCATTGAAAAAACAAGACGTCAAAACAAGAACAATCAAGTGCTGCTGGCAAGGGCCTTAAATTTTATTAGAGAAGTAAAGGGACAAGCACTGGGCCAAAAATATTTTCA
>CALDHR010000143.1 GCA_937898585.1 uncultured Oligoflexia bacterium | reverse complement strand
TCTCACCGAGCCACAAGAATCAGGAAGATCCATTAATCTTGCCATCTCTCACCGAGGTCTTCTTACCCTCAATAAACTCGGCCTCCTCGACTCTGTCATGGAACTTTCCATTAAGATGAAGGGAAGAATGATTCACCACAAAGAAGGCGGAGAGAGTTTTCAGCCTTATGGAATTAAAGACGAACACGCTATCTATGCTCTCTCACGCAGCGAATTGAATAAAATTTTAGTAAAAAAACTCTCTACCTATCCCTCTGTTAAAATGCACTTTCATCAACGATTAGAAAAAACATCTTTCGAAGAGAAAAAGCTCTTCTTTAATGGTGATACTCATGGGCACACCTTTACTTCTGTCATTGGTGCCGATGGATCTGCTTCGGCCCTCCGAGATGCCATTATGGAGGAAAATAAAAGAAAAAATACCTCGCTGGCCAAAAGTGAACTTGGTCATGGTTACAAAGAACTGCTTATTCCCTCTTCTCCTTCGGGAGACTTCCTCCTCGATAAAAATGCCCTTCATATTTGGCCGAGACACTCCTTTATGCTTATTGCTCTCCCCAACTTTGATGGCAGCTTTACAGCGACTCTCTTTCTTCACCAAGAACGCTTCGCTAAACTCACCACTCCCAAAGAAATCCTTTCTTTTTTTGAAGAAGAATTCTGCGATGTTATGAACCTTATCCCTGATCTCGCAGAACAGTTCATGGCCAATCCCGTAGGTCATCTCACAACACTTAAATGTTCTCCCTGGTCAGTAAGAGGCGATGGTCTCCTCATTGGAGATGCCGCACATGCCATTGTCCCTTTTTATGGCCAAGGAATGAATTGCTCTTTTGAAGACTGTTCTGTTTTTGCTGAACTTTGGGAAAATGAAGCTAAAAAAGGCGATGATTTTTCACTAGAGCAACTCTATGCTTCTTTTTTTCAATTGCGAAAAGAAAATGCTGATGCCATCGCTGATATGGCCTTAGAAAATTTTGTTGAGATGCGCGATTATGTGGCCGATGAAAAATTTCTTTTTATCAAAAAGATTGAACGCTTTTTAATGCAGCAATTTGGCGAAAGCTTCGAGTCTCAATATGCGCTGGTTACTTTTACTTCACGACCTTATCGCTATGCTAAAAAAATTGGTCAGATTCAAAAAGAACTCTTAGAACATTTGGCCAGAGAAATTAGCTATCAAGAAGAAAAGATTCCAACTCTCGTCAACTCAAAACTTGTTG
This sequence comes from uncultured Oligoflexia bacterium, assembly GCA_937898585.1. Lineage (GTDB taxonomy): Bacteria > Bdellovibrionota > Bacteriovoracia > Bacteriovoracales > Bacteriovoracaceae > CALDHR01. The sequence goes on along the minus strand of CALDHR010000143.1, from coordinate 3,857 downwards.
GCGAATACTTTAATTATATCCGCCAATCAACAGCGCCTTTTACTGCGGGAAGAATTGCATAAAAGCAGACTAAGAAATGAGGGGGTACCCTTCATCAATCCACTCCTCTGTTCCTCCTGCAGCAAAACAAACTAGGTTATTAAAACCTAAGTTTTCTAGCACGCCATAAGCAAATTGAGCACGGCGTCCTTTACGGCAATAAATATAAAGAGTCTTATATTTTTTTAATTCTTCGACATGATTTTGCACTTCTGTGTGATCAACATTAATACTGCCTTTCACATGTCCGGCCTCAAATTCTCCAGGAGTTCGTACATCTAATAGGACTTCTCCTTCTTCAAGATTATATGATTTTTTATAGAGATCTTCTTAACTAATTTCTTTCATTTTTATTTTCCTCCATAATTATGAATAAGGATTTTCTCCTGCCCCATGATTGGTTAAATCCACCACCTCTATGAGTTCAGGAATCTCATCACACAAAGTTTTCTCTACCCCCTGCCTCAATGTTTGCGAGGCCATGGAACATCCCTGACAACCACCTTTCATGGTAATATAGGCCTTCGCATCCTCACACTTCACCAAGACAATTTCTCCTCCATGAGAAGCAACACTGGGGTTAATTTTTTCAGTTAATACGCGCTGAACTCTTTCTCCCAAATCATCGCCCGCCTGCACTTTTTCTTGCTCTTTTTTTTCAAAGGCCAAAAATTCGCGCTCAGCTAAAGATTCTCTGATGAGCTGTGCAAAATTTTTTGTAAACTCCCGCCAATCGAGAACTTCTTCTTTCATAGACACAGTGATTTTATGAGGACGAATAAGAAGTTGCTCTAAACTACTGGTGAGTTTAAAAAAAGCATCTAATTCTGGATGGCCTTTTGCAACTTCTTCTCTCAAAACTTGAAGCTGTCCAATGCCCTCTTCAATCAAAGGAACATTCACTTCAAATTGCCCGTAATGACCTCCTGGCATAGGAGTAAAATCAATCTCAATTTGCTTTTTCTTTTTAAAAAAGAACATAATTTTCTACCCTAGTCTTATCCCACATATTTAAAGTCGAACTTTCTCACCTTCTTTGGCCTTAAAGGAATGACTCATCTCCTTAAGGCGGTCAAAGCGATAAATGCCTGTCCCATGCTGATCAGAAAACTGCATAGAGACGCCATAGCGGCCAGCACCTCGAATGCCAAGAATTTTAATTCCAAGGGGAACTTTGCTCTCGTCGAGAATTTTTTTCCCTGTGATTTCATCAATACAGCTGGCGCAAGGACAAGAAAGACGCAAATAATGGGCCGGAATTTTCACAACTCCATCTTCCCAGGCCACTTGCAGTTCAGTGCCTTCTTCGAGAAGTTCCATCCCAACAGGGGTGACGCTTTTAAAGCGACCACTAACGCTCTCCAAGCTCTTCATAAAAGAATCGGCCAAATCCATATAAACACGGGCCATAGGAGAGTGGGTGGGATCGAGACACAGAGGTGCTCCTTCGTCACAACTTTGCATAATAGAATGGTGCATAGGAATCTTGGCCAACAAAGGAACATCTGACTCACTGGACAAGTTTTCGCCGCCATTACCCGAAAAAAAGTGATTTTCTTTCTCACAATGGGTGCAAATCATGCTGGACATATTTTCTACAATTCCCAAAATAGGAACCATCACTTGGTTAAACATTTTGAGTCCCTTGCGCGCAACTTCTGTGGCCACTTGCTGAGGAGTCGTCACAATGACGGCGCCTGACAAACGGGCCTGCTGGGCGATGGTGATGTGGATATCCCCTGTTCCTGGGGGAAGATCTAAAAGAAGAACGTCTAGTTCACCCCAGTAAGTGTTTTGCAGAAATTGCTGAATTGCTTTATTGGCCATGGGTGCTCGCCAAACAACGGCCGCATCGTTTTCCATCACAAGAGACATGGAGACCATTTTCACTCCATCACGCTCTAGGGGAATCATCTGACCATTGACGCCTGAAGCGCGCTGGCCTGCAAGTTTTGTCATTTTAGGACCTGAAGGTCCATAGATGTCAGCGTCTAGAATTCCGACTTTTTTTCCCATTTTACTCAAAGCATAGGCCAATTGAATACAAACAGTTGATTTCCCTACGCCACCTTTTCCGCTGGCTATGGCCACAAGGTGTTTTACGTTTTCTACACCGGGAGTCATTCCCTTTACTGAATCGGCAATATCATCGCTCATAAATTTATCCTTCATCTAAAAAAATAAGAAGTTGAGAAAGTCGCAGGATACACTCGGCGGGGATTCTTTTACAAGAGATAACGATATAATCGATTAATTTGTAGCTCTTTTAAGTCCATGGAACCTCTCCCAAAAAATCTAAAAAAACCAAAATATCAAAAGCCTTCTGATGACAGATTAAGAGGTTATAATCGCTAGTAAATTAATGGATCGTGATGACCAGGAAATAACGGAATATTATTTGGTTCTCTTTAAACAAGAATCAACAGGAGGTCGTTCTTTCTTTTTATTGTTAGAAAGAGGGAGGCAAGAGAATTTTCCTCTTTTCTGATAATATAAAGATATTTTTTGCGCATTAATACTCTTATCAGGAGTTTCTTCGAAGTAGATTTCACACCGTTTTAATGAAGCTTGATTTGGATGAGTTAATACTTTTTTCCAAAAACTTTCTTTTCCAGAACTTTCTAGAAGCATTAAGTAGACTTTTGCATGAGGATAAAGATTGAGTGTCCGAATTTCTTGTTCAATAAGATTAAGATTCAATCCACTATCATCTATAAAAATAACAAGTTCACTTTTTTTTGCATTTTCATTATCCACGTAAGGGGCGAGAGCTTTACTTCTGAAAAATTCATCTGAAGAAGAAGCTTTTTTTACAGAGATGGCCTTACCTGATTGATGAATTATAAGATCCTCATCTGAGTAAGAGGGTTTTATTAAAGTTTTTTTATGAGAACTACCATCAAGATTTTCTGAAATATTAGATTGAACTTGAAAAACTTCATTGAGTCCAACTCCTTCAATCCGATCTAAAGTCCCATAACAAACAGTATCTTTCCTTTCATATCTACTTGGAAAGCTTGACCATGCACTACTAGCAATAAGAGTAATATCTCCTTTCTTAAAGAGGGATAAGGCCAATCTTTTTACTGCTTTACGATCATCATCAAGTTTCGTTTTTATGCGATCATTTGGAGTGCTGAAAATTGTCAGTGTTCCATCAACATCAAAGACAACTATTGGATTCTGATGTTGGTTTTGAAATAACTTAAAAACTCTTTGTTCAAGTTCCTCAGAGAGATATGGTCCTTCTCTCAAAATTTCAAAAGAATATATTGTTTTTGAAAAGAAAATATTCAGGAGAATGAGGGTGAAAATTTTATTTACAATCATTTTTTAAATCAATTTCAAAACTTTGACTTGCTAGATCAAGAATTTTTTTTGGGTTATGGGCAAGACCTTCACTGTATTCAAACGGCCGATTATTAACTGAGAAATATTTTTTTCCACCAATTTCAATAATATTTTCTCCTGATAATATTTCAGGACGACTATTAATCGCACTGGCCGCAGCATAATATTTGGCCTTAGTTGTGGGATTTATTTGATGAGTCTCTCCTTCTTCATCACGAATCGTAATTCCTATTCCAAATTTTTGGTTTAAATCTTTTCTTAGAAAATAGAGATCTGTTTCTTTTGCCCCACTAAGGTTTGCAGGTGAAACTGTTCCAAAAAAATTAGTAGTAAGATCAGATTTCTCACCAGAAGAAGTAAAGTGATATGATCTTCCAAAATCTATAATTTTAAATTTCACAGGAGGCCCAAGAGAGACCATAATATTTTTACTGTGAATATCTCTATGAGCAATCCCTTTTTTATGT
>CALDHR010000142.1 GCA_937898585.1 uncultured Oligoflexia bacterium | reverse complement strand
CCAATATTGAAAAAAAGATGGGGCTCAAAGGCTCTGCTACTTGTGAGATGACTTTTGGTGAAACAAAACCGGCCGTTGGATATTTGGTGGGCAATGTTCACGATGGTATTGCACAAATGTTTAATGTCATCGAGCATGCTCGTATGGCCATCGGCATGAAATCTATGAGTCAGCTTTCTTGTGCTTATTTAAATTCTCTTGATTACGCTAAAACGCGAACGCAAGGGGCCGATTTGCCGAAAGCACATGACAAAACATCTCCGCGTGTGGCCATTATCGAACATCCTGATGTTAAGCGAATGCTTATGCTCCTCAAAAGTTACAGCGAAGGAATGAGGGCCTTTGGTCTTTGGACGGCCAACTTGCGCGATCTTGTGGATGTGGAAAAGGCCAAAAAAACTGATGAGGCCACTAAAAAAGCACACTTGCTTGAAAAAATGCAAGATCTCTCGCTTCCTCTTGTAAAAGGATTTTTCTCTGAGAAAGTCTATGATCTTCTCTCTATTTCGCTACAAGTTTTTGGTGGTTCGGGATACTGCAAAGATTATCCTATTGAGCAATATATTCGCGATCAAAAAATCGATACACTCTATGAAGGAACAACTCAAATTCAAGCACAAGATTTAATTTTTAGAAAAATTTTGCGCGATAAAGGCGAAGTGATGAAAGTTGTGCTCGGTGGTCTCGAAGAGCGACTGGCCAAAGGAATGAGTGTCGATACCTTGAAAGGTGATGTTGAACTTATTCAAAAGGGATATGCTCACTTTCAAAAAATGACTCTTGCTCTCCAAGAAAAAATTGGGGAAAATCTCTATCACGCAGGTCTTCAGGGAAATCGCTATTTGTATGCTTTTTCCACCATGATGATTTCGAGTTTTCTCGTTGAACATGCCGCTATCGCTAGCGAAAAGATGAAAACGGCCAAAGGTGACGATGCTCATTTTTATCGCGGAAAAGTTGAATCAATGCGCTTCTTTGCTCGCGAGATTATGCCCGAAATGAAACGCGACTTAGAGGTTATTTCAAATTCTAGTTTACACATTATGGATGTACCTACCGAATGTTTTTAATTACTATCTCTCTTTTTATTTTTTCTTTCTCCTTTTCTTCCGTAGAGGCCAAGAGTTGTATTGGTCTCTACGGAGATCGCATTATCAAAGAAATCGAGGTGGAAAGTGGTGAGATTTTTTTTCCCGACACAGTGGCATCTACCGCTGGCCAGCAAAGTATTTCTTTCTGCCGGAAAGGAAATAGCAGCAACTTAAAGGTTCTCACTCTTGTTCCGGATCTTCGCTTAAATCTCTCTAGCATTGCTCCTGGTGGATGTTTTATTGCTAATCAAAAGAAAGATCCCAACATCTACCACTGCAAAGAAAAAGAGAATTCTTTTGAACTTAGCTCAAACAGTAGTTGCTTTTATTACAAAAATAGCGAAAAAATATTACCAAAGAAATTAAATTCACAAGAAAGTCATATCTTTTCTGTTGGTCCTCTTGGGAAAGATCAGGCCCAAGAAAAAATAATCCTCAACTGCAATAATTCTTTTGAAACAAGTGGCGGTGTTCAAAGTGTTCGTCTTGCAACGGGGCAATGCCTAATGGTTTTCTTCCCACAAGGAATTGAACTCTTTGAATGCCAAAATGAAGCAGGACAAGAAGATCTACGACCTCGTGTTAAAAGAGCTGGCCTTTAATCATAGTGAGTCTGACAGATCACGCGAAAATGCATCAAAGGCCTTTATAAGCTGAGCACCCATTATCTTATAAGTTAACTTCCCCATAAAGTTTTTTGGTAAAACCAGCATGGTCACATAGCAACTCTTACCATCCTCTAAAGGATAAATAAATTGGGGGCGCTCCGTATAACCACTCTGCATCTTTTTTTTCCAAGAAATAATCATCTTTTCATCATCAATTTTAGAGATAATCTCTTTTGATCCTATTTTAGGGATGTGTTTCCATAGCTTAATTTTCAGTTTTATTTTTGCCCCAACGACAGACCCTTCACCGTCTTCTTCTGTTGATGCACTCAACACATCCGTGAAGCTCTCATAAGAATTGGGATCTCTCATCTTCTCCCAAACAACGCTCGCCTCGCTCTCTATCACTCGGTTGACGGCCAGTACATTTCCATAGGCCGAATTATAAATCTTGCATGTCTTAGATTTCTTTTCCTGGCCGCAGGGACATAGAGAGTTAGGTGGAAAGAGGTCTTCTGTTTGGACCTGCCCCTGTAGAGGCATAAAGAAAAAAAGAGAAAAAAGAAGAAGTGAGAGTTTATTGTATTTCATGCTCCTCTATCGGAGCAAGATCAGATTTCTTTAGTAAAGCTTAACGAAATCTCCTTCGTCCACTGTCCCCCCTGAATGCAAAATAGAAATAGCGCCATCAGTGCCAAAGAAATCAATAATTTCGAGATTTCCTTTAATTTCACCTTTGGTCTGTCCCATGAGCGCTCCTGTTTCAGGATCATAGATCTCATCGCCATCACTAAAGACTTTAAGAATATCCCCTAGCTGCAAACCAGAATTTTTACCCGAGTTAATGTAAATCTTATCCCCCGCAATTTTGGCCACACGGCCACTCCACGGCCATCGCCCGGCCAATTGCAACAAGGTAGGAATAGAGCGACGAACGGCCACCTTGACCCCATAGCGCAGTAAATCCTGCCTGCGCAAAATGTTCTCTTCTTTATCAGCAAGATAAAAATTATAAGAATTGTCGGCCGCATACCCATGAAAGAGTTGATTGAAAATTATTTTATTTTGCTGAACATCAAAAATTTTCAGTTCAATTTTTGACTCTGTAAAAGATTTTGTCTCGCGAATAAGACCAACATCATCTGGCCGATCGCGAACACGGGCCTCTGTGATGCGTCCAAAAAAAACAAAATTCACACCCAGCTGTTTTGCTTTTTTTCCAATTTGAACTAAATTAATTCCAGCACCGTTATAAATACTTTTGGAATCCCCCATTGAATCAGCTGCATTCATTTCAAAGACAAACTGCCCTGTGCGCGAGAGCTCTGTTACAAGCTCCTGAGTGGCGGTAAAAGCAAGATCTTCTCCTCCGTAAGGAGATTCATTGAACAAATTCAGCAAAACAACTTTATTGCGAACGGTATTGAGACTATCCAGTGGAACAATAGGAGAAGTGAGTTGTCCTACTGCATCTCGGCGAATAACCTCTGAAGAACAGCCTGTAAAGGCCAAAAGAAGAAGAAGAAAAGATAAAGCGCGAAAGGGAAGTTTACAAATTTGGCCCTGAGACATCTTTTCCCTCCTGAGCTAGCGTTGATGAAAAATAAACAATAAAATCTGCCTCTCTGGGAAAAATCTTGATAATGAAATCAGAAAATTTCTCACCATTCAATTTTGTAATAAAATTGCGAAGAACACTAGGATCACCTTTCGCCCCTTTGACTTCTAAGATGGTCTCCCCTTCGCCAAGCCCTTTCCAGCTGGCCGTAAGATGAACGGATCCTCCGCGTAGATTGATAAAATCAATAAAATCATAGACATCTTTTACGGAATTATAATTTTGTAAAACAAGCTGTTGAGATGCTTCTTTTCTAATCTCCATGGGACCACCTTCCCCTAGTGAACTGGTGGCCAGATTCGTGATAGAAGCATTCAGAGAGGGGTTTTCAATGGTATTAAGATAAATAGTTTTTAATCGTGTCAAATCAACTTTTAAAGTTAAAGATAAAATTTTAATTTCATTCCCTTCACTATCTTTTTTGAAAGAATTTTTTTTATGTGTGATTGAAGAGATCACCGTTCGAAGCATTTGACGGTCATCAAAGCGAAGACGAGCAATCTTTTTTTCATACTCAAGTCGCTTAAGACAGCCCTCACTTTCTTCAAAAATGCCTTCTTCGTTATAACATTTTTTTAAAATAATTGATTTTTCTCCATCAAAGTACTTATCAAAAAGCTCTTCAAAAGCATCCCAAAAGCGCTCTTTTTCTAAACGAAGTTGGGCCAAAGAAGCATCAATTCCTCGATAGAGTGCTTTTTCCATCAATATTTTATCAGTCTGTATTTTTGATAATTCTTTACTGGCCACTTCTTCCACTAAAAGTGGAACCTCTTTGATGGAGTAATCATTGGCCAAAAGAAAAAAAGCAAAGTGAACATGAAAAAAAAGAAAAGCAATTATCTGTTTCATTAGGCTTCCTGTGCTTCAAAACGAACAACTTCAGACGAAAAAAGATCATTAATTTTTAAGGCCAATTTGGGACCTGGACGAACTAAATAATCCTCTCCCAGCTCCATGGTAACATGTCCAGTGGAAGACGCCAATTTGAGGAAAACGGGGACTGTCCCGCGATTTTCTTGTAAAACCTGTCTGATTTGTTCCAGATTACGCTCTTTTAATTCATCTGTTTTAAGCTGAATCCAGACAGTTTCTATTTTTTGCTCCATGGCCTCGTCTAGCAAACTCACCTTCTGAGGAAAAAACTTGCGTGGATCTTCACTCAAATTTACTTCACCTTCCATAATAAGAGGAATCCCTCCTTTAAGCAGAGGTTCAAATTCTTGAAAGGCCCTAGGGAAGACAACACATTCAATTTTACCTGAAAGATCTTCTAGAGTCGCAAAGGCCATACGATCACCTTTCTTGGTGAGAAGGGCCTTCATGGTAACCACTATTCCAGAGAGAGTCATTTGGCGCTTTCCTTCGCCTTGAACATCTTGTACATCGCGAATATTCATAGAAGAAAGCTCATCCATCAAAGCGCGATAATTATCAAGAGGGTGACCTGAAACATAAATTCCCAGCAGCTCGGCCTCATAAGAAAGCTTTTCTTTTTCTTCAAAATCGTCGACTTTCTCCAAATCCAAAAACTCTTCGGGAACGAGATTCATCCCTCCCCCCAGAGCAAAAAGATTTGTCTGCTTAGAAAAACGCTCTTCTTGGCGCTTAGAGGCGTAGCTCATGACAGTCTCAAGATTTGTCAAAAGTGTTTTGCGGTTGAGCTCTTCTGCATCATCAAATCCACCAACCTTAATGAGAGATTCAATGACTCTCTTGTTACTCAAGCGCAAGTCAACTCGCTGACAAAAATCAATAAACCCCTTAAAGGGACCATTTTTTTCGCGCTCTTCCACCAGAAAATCCACCGCCCCTTCTCCCACATTTTTGATGGCCCCAAGAGCAAAGCGAATATTGCCGTCCACCACATTAAAACTCCAACGAGACTCATTGACATCGGGTGGAAGAATTTTAATCCCAAGGCGTTCAGCGTCTTTAATATACATCGTGACTTTGTCGGCGTTATTAAGTTCCGTGCTAAGAAGTGCTGCAAAAAATTCAGCAGGATAATAGGCCTTTAAATAGGCCGTCTGATAAGCGATCACCGCATAGGCCACAGCGTGAGATTTGTTAAAACCATACTCAGCAAACTTTGCCATCAAATCAAAAAGATCAACGGCCTTTTTCTCATCAAGCTGATTTTTGATGGCCCCTTGACGAAAAATCTCACGATGCTCGTCCATCACATCGGCCTTTTTCTTCCCCATCGCCTTCCGCAAAATATCCGCTTGACCTAAAGAATAGTCCGCCACAATACGGGCAATATTCATTACCTGCTCTTGATAGACAATAATTCCGTAAGTATCTTTTAAAATTCCCTCAAGCTGAGGAAAAGGATAACTGATTTGTTTACGCCCATGCTTAATTTCAATAAAATCATCCACCATTCCCGATCCCAAAGGACCTGGACGATAAAGAGCATTGATGGCCGTAATATCTTCAATATTATCTGGTTTTAATCTCTTACAAAGATCCTTCATACCCGCCGACTCTAACTGAAAAACACCCGTCGTCTCACCGCTAGAAATAAGATCATAAACTTTGCGGTCATCCATTCTGATGGCCTCAATATCAAAGTTTTTATCGTGCTTTTCTTGAATAAAGGCCGATGCCTTACTGATGACAGT
>CALDHR010000141.1 GCA_937898585.1 uncultured Oligoflexia bacterium | reverse complement strand
CCCTTTTCACAAGAGGGCGACTATTTGTCAAAATGCATGCGAGAGGAAGGCTTCCTTGCTTTCAGGCACTTCACTTGCTGTATGTTTTAGTGAAGGGTGTAGAAAAAATACATGACAAAATGGAATACCATGGTGATTTGCACTTAAATAATGTCATCGTGGAAAGATATGGACTTCATTTTTCATTAAAACTTCTCGATCCTTATTATTGGAAAGATGGTCTTAACAATAATAAAAAAGATGATTTGTGTAATTTGATTGTTATTTTTTATGAGGCAATGGGTGGAAAAGAATATTATCGTCATCACCCACAAAGTATTAAGAGCATTTGTTGTGGTCTTAAAAAAACACTTATCTTGAAAAAATTTAAAAGTGTTAAAGGATTGAGGGAGTATTTAGAGGGATTTTCATTTTAAAGGAATTACTTTGTGTCTCTGATTTATTCAAATGAAGACTATCTTCAATGCAGCTACCTTATTTCTTTTTTAGTAAAAAAAAATCATTATCATTTTTTTGTGGCCCCAGGTAATAGAGCGGTGCCTTTAATAGCTTCTCTCTCTGCAATGGCCCAACAAGATAAAAAAATTATTATTGAAACATCTTTAGATGAGAGAAGTTTGGCCTTTGAGGCCTTAGGAGCATCAAAAGTTGGGAAGAAAATTGTTCTTATTTGCACTTCGGGTAGTGCCCTTTCTCATTTTTATCCTGCTTTAATGGAAGCACAAAGTGAAGATCTTGATTTTGTTATTATCTCTGCAGATCGTCCTCTTAAAGATGCTCATCTAAATGTAGATCAATCAGTTCATCAACTTCATTTTTATGCTGACTATGTGGATAGCTTTATCTCTTTGGAGACACCTAAGAATCGACGTGATTTCTTTTTCATGGCCAGTAGATTGAATGTCACAAGAGGAAAGAGGATTCATTTTAATGTTTCTATCGAAGGACCGCTACACTTAGCAAAGGGATTTTTTTTAGAGGAAAAAGAATTGGCCTTTATGGAAAAGGAATTAAGAGAATATTACCTTGAAGATTTTGATTTTTCTTTAAATGATTTTCTTTTAAAAAAGAAAAAAAATGTTTTATTCTTTTTTGGAAAAAATTGTGAGTCAATTGAAGAGGAAAATATTTTATTCCTAGAGAGACTCAAAGACAAGTTTTCTCAGCAGTTTTATTTATATGCAGATATTACTTCTAACCTAAGACAGAGAAAAGGACTTTCCTCGATCTTGGAGAAAGATTTAATGGGGACTTTAAATGATAACAATATTGATTTAGTGGTGCATTTTTATTCAAGGGCCATTTCTCGCTCTTATTATGATTATTTTTCAACAGAAAAAGGAATGAAAACATCACTTGTAAGTGTTTCACCTGCTTATCTTTTTCATGATGACCCTTCTTGCCGCATAAGGAAAAAATATAATGAAAAAATGAATTTTTTTTTAAAAAGACATCTCCCTCTTTTTGATCTAAGAGAAAATAAAAAAAGAATAAATTCTACAAATGAAAACATGGAAAAGAGGACACTCGGTGAGACTCTTGGATTTTCAATAAGAAGAATAAAAAAGAAAAACTTCTTTCTTGATGTGTTTTTAGGAAATGGATTAACAATACGAGATTTCAATGATTCTTTTTTTGAAGAAGGATCTGTTGAATTTTTTTATAACAGAGGGGTTAATGGGATTGATGGCAATCTTTCAACGATTCTTGGTATTGCCTCTATAAGAAAAAATAAAATGGTGGCCTTCTTAGGAGATCTAACTTTTCTGCATGACTCTTCTGTTTTAAAAAAGATCAAGGAAAAAGAAAAGAAACTTGATTTGTTAATAGTTATTGTTAACGACTTCGGGGGAAATATTTTTAAAAAACTTCCTACGGCAAAAATTGCAAATTTTGAATCTGCTCTTCTTATCGGTCATCACAAAACAGATATTTCTTCTATAGGAGAGGGGTTTGGAATCAAGAGCAAACAGATCTTTTCTAACGATGAATTAGAAGAGACGTTGAGGCAATTTCTAGAGAAGAAAGAGACCTCTGTTAATCTTGTTGAGCTTATTCAGGAACAGCGGCCAGCTCTTTTCCCTTAGCATTAGCATCATCGATAATATAATGGGGAACCATCCAGCCAGAACTTATTTGTCTCAATTCTTTATAAATTCTTCTTCCTTCCTCACGTGAAAGATAAAAATGCATGGCCCCTTTCACTTTATCGGGATGATGAAGATAATAAGGCCTTATATTCATTAAAGTTATTTGGGCGTATAAATTTTTAAGCGCACAGGCCTTATCGTTAACATTTTTAAGAAGGACTGTTTGTGAAATCCAAGGAAAAGAGATTGTGAAAGGTTTGATTTTTTCTTTTAAGAGAGGAGTAATCTCATCTTCATGATTAATATGGAGAGAAAAAATAAGCTGGATATTTGTTTTATCTCTGAACTGCTGCAATAAATGCAACAAATCTTTATCTAGTCGCTGAGGAAGAATAACGGGAAAACGAGTGTGAAAACGTATGTATTTTACATGAGGAAATTGAGCAAAAAAGAGAAGTTCACTTTCAATTTTATTATTATCTAAAACAAAGGGATCTCCTCCGCTGAAAATAATTTCTTCAATATTCGTATTTTTATTTAAATAATAAATAATTTTTTCTTTATCTTTCCCAAAAAGATTTTTCGGTTTTTCTTCTAATTCATTTTTACGAAAACAATAACGGCAAGCAACAGGACAAGAAGAAGTAGGAAAATAGAGGACTCGATTGGGGTATCGATGAATGAGTTGAGGGACTTTTACTTTGACTAAGTCACCGATAGGGTCAAAAAACCCTTCTTTTTGCATGACTAAATCCTCTTCAATACCAGAAGGGATAAACTGTCTCCAGAGAGGAGAATCTTGGGGGTATTTCAAAAGATGGTTTAAAAAAAAGGGGGGAAGAAGTGTTTTATAGGAAAGAACATCTTCAATTGGTTGAATATTTTGTGGAAGAAAGGCCTGAAGTTCTTTTGTTGACCGAATAGCGTTTTTCAACTCATCTTTCCAGTTAGTTTCAGCTTTCATTTGATCCTCTTAGTTCTCTTATCCTCTCTCGTCGACCAGATCCTGCAGCATAATAGATAAGAAAAGCGCCAAAACAAGAGAGAAAGAAAAAATGAATAAAAACAGTCAATGTTTCCCATTGACCACTTTGCCTAAGAAGGTAAATCATCCATCCTAGGAGAATAAAATGAGAGAGAAAAATAAGTGTTTTTTCTATGCGATAGAGCAAAGAGAGGATTTTATTTTTTTTCATGAGGATAATTCTTCAATAGTTCTTTTTGATCTTCGTTTGAAAGCAGAGATATTCCTTCAACTTTTTTGATGGAAAAATATTTATATTGTTTTGAAATAAGACAGAGAGCATAAAGCATTTGGCCTTGTGGCATAGGTAAAATACTTACCATCTGAACAGGCCTTTGCCGTTCCTTGATGGATTTTCCTTTGTACTGAAGAAGAAAGAGATCATCTTTTTTTAATTGATAAAAATCACTTAGATGCTCAGGGATATCTTCAAGAGATATTTCTCCATAAAAATTGAGTTTTGTTAAAGGAGCAGGCCTTTCTTGAAGCGAATACTTTGTTTGATCTTGAAATATTTTTAGCATAATCATAAGACAGCAAAAACTATCTTCAAAAGATCGATGAAAGTTTGTGCAATCAAGATGAAAGTGTTTGGCCAAGTTGGAGAGTTTAAAGCTTTTGATAATTTTTTTATCTAGAAGTTCTTTTGTTAATTTAAAAGAATCAAAGACTTCATTTTTTGGGAAAAGAGTCTTTTGTCGATGCAGCTCTCCAATAATAAAACCAATATCAAAAAAAGCATTGTGGGCCAAAAGAGGAATGTCGCCAATAAAATCAATAAAATCATGGACGATATGAGAAAAAAGAGGAGACTCTTTAACCATCTCGTTGTTGATTTGGTGAATTGCCGTGGACTCTGGTGCAATAGGAACAAGAGGATTGATTAATGTATCAAAAATTTCTATTTTTCCTTCAGGGGTAATTTTAATGGCCGATATTTCTACAACTTGGTGTAAGAGAGGGGATAGTCCTGTTGTTTCAAGGTCTAAAGAAATAATTCCTTGAGGGAAATAAGAGAGAAAATTTTTTAATTCTTTTTCTTCGATACTTCTTAATACCTGGTATTTAGGGGGAAGTTTTTCATGGTATTGAAAAATAAATTTCTTTGGAAGCAAAATTAAGGCCTTTCTCTAAAAACAGCATTCAATAGAGTTTCCATCATTCTCCATATTGTAAAAAAAGTGAAGAGCAATGAGTATAAAAATGTTTCCAGAGATCAAAAATCTTCCAGGGGAAATAAAAAAAATTGATGAATCTCTTGATGGGAGTGCAAAATTTCTCATCGAGTTTAGTGATGGACTTTCAGTAGAAACAGTTCTCCTCCCTTTTCACAAGAGGGCGACTATTTGTCTTTCTTCTCAGGTAGGCTGTAGAATGAATTGCTCTTTTTGTTTAACAGGAAAACAAGGTCTAAGAAGGCATCTTTTATCCAGTGAGATCTTAGCGCAATATCTTTTAGTCTCTCATTATCTATTCAAAAGAGACGAAGAAAACTATCGCGCGCCTCGTATTGTTTTTATGGGGCAAGGCGAGCCTCTACACAATTTTGATGAGCTTAAAGAGGCCATCAAATCTCTTCTTGATCCTAGAAAATATGCACTAGGCCCTTCCCAGATTACAGTATCAACAGTTGGATATCTCCCTGGTTTATTGCGTTTTAATGAACTTGGAGGCGTTAATTTGGCCTTCTCTCTACACTCACCCATTGAAGCAGAGCGAAATGAAATGATTCCTATAGGGCGCGTTTATTCTCTTGAAGAGATAATGAAGAGTTTGGAGCAGATCAAATTGAGAAGAAGTCAGTATTTAAATTTTGAATACCTTGTTTTAAAAGATAAAAACCACAGTGAAGAACATGCAGAAAAGTTGGCCCAATTAATTAAAGAAAGAAAAGCATTTGTTAATTTAATTTACTTTAATCCTTTTGAAGGTAGCTCTTTTTTAAGACCTTCGCTGGAAGAGGTTTCTCTCTTTAAGAAAAAATTGGTAAGCAAGAGAGTGAGGGTTATGGTAAGAGAGTCAAAAGGAAGAGATATTATGGCCGCGTGTGGTCAATTAAATTCTTCACATTTAAAAAATAAAAATCTGGAAAAGGACAATCGACATGACGAAAAACTTTGATGTTGTAGTGTTAGGAGGGGGGCCAGGTGGATATGTGGCGGCCATTAGGGCCAGTCAGTTAGGCAAAAAAGTGGCCGTAGTAGAGGAAGATAAGATGGGAGGCGTCTGTCTTAATAAGGGATGTATTCCCACAAAGGCCCTTTTAAAGTCAGCATCTGCAGTGCATGAAATTAAAGAGATGAAAAGCTTAGGCATTGAAGTGGAGCTTAAATCGTTGAATGCAGCACAGGCCATTAAACGCGCTAACGATATTTCTGGAAAAATTTCCAAAGGTGTCGAATTTTTAATGAAAAAAAATAAAATTGAAATTGTGCGTGGGCGTGGGGAATTTACTAATCCTAAGACCCTTATGGTAAAAAATAATAAAGAATCTTTTGAAGTAACAGCGACGAATTTTATTATTGCAACAGGAGCAGGCTATAAAACTTTTCCAGGACTTGAGCATGACGGAAAAAGACTCATTGGTGCTTGGGAGGCCTTAAAGTTAGATAAACTTCCAAAGAGTATTGGAATTATTGGGGCCGGAGCAATTGGTGTTGAATTTGCTTATTTTTGGAATGCTTTTGGGGTTGATGTTCATATCTTTGAATTACAAAACCATCTTCTTCCGGTGGAAGATATTGATTCATCTCTTGAAATTGAGAAGGCCTATAAATCTTATGGGATTAAAATGTCCTTAGGAGTTGAATCTATCAGTGCAAAGAGTGGAGCAACTGATGTGACTTTTACTGTTAAAGTGAAGGGAAAAGAAGAAAAGGTTAAATTTGAAATGGGGCTTATTGCTGTTGGCATGACAGGCAACGTTGATAACATTGGACTTGATAAAGCAGGTATAAATTCAGAGCGTGGTTTCATTAAAGTGAATGGTTTTAATCAAACAAATGTCTCTCATATTTATGCGATTGGGGATGTTTCAGGTCCTCCTCTTTTGGCCCATGCCGCAAGCCATGAAGGGGTGTTGGCAGCAGAGCATCTTAGCGGAGAAAAAGTTCACGCCATCGATAAAAAAAATATTCCAGGATGTACTTACTGCATGCCTCAGGTTGCTTCAGTGGGTTACACGGAACAAGAGCTCAAGGAAAAGAAAATACCTTACAAAGTCGGTAAACTTCCTTTCATGGCAAATGGGAAGGCCGTGGCCAGCAATGAAAGAGAAGGTCATGTAAAAGTACTTCTAGGAGAGCATGGAGAACTACTAGGGGGGCATATTGTTGGGGCCCACGCCACGGAACTTATTCATGAGTTAACTCTATTCAAGACAATGGAAGGAATTGACGAAGAGGTCTTTGCTACTGTTCATCCACATCCTACCTTAGGGGAATGGGTGGCCGAGGCCTTTATGGCGGCAAAAAACAGGGCCTTAAATTATTAGGGTTTTTCATTAATCGATTTTTTGAAGGAGAAGCAAATGGCCAGAGTTAAAGTGGTAATGCCACAAATGGGAGAGTCCATTACCAATGGAACAATCACAAAGTGGAATAAACAAGTAGGTGACAACATCGAAATAGATGAAATCTTACTAGAAATTTCAACGGATAAAGTTGAATCAGAAATCCCCTCCCCCGCTGAAGGACGCATTGCTGCTCTTCATTTTCCAGAAGGAAAAACAGTTGATGTGGGTATTCTCATTGCAGAAATCGAAGATGATGCTTCTCAGAAAATAACAGAAGGATCTTCGTCTAGCTCTGTGGCCGTCGAAGAAGCAGGAACTTCTGCTGTTGCCGAAAATACCGCCTCTAAACCAGTGACAGAAGCAGGACTTGAATCACCTCATAATAGTGGTGATCGTCGCTTTTATACCCCTCTTGTTAAATCTATGGCCTCTAAGGCCGGAGTTCCCTTAGAAAAACTGGCCAATCTTGATGGATCTGGAGCAGGAGGAAGAGTTAACAAACAGGATTTAGAAAATTATTTAGGCGGTGGTGTTAAAGAAGCATCTACTTCTTCTAAAGTATCACCTTCTCAAGCTAAGACTCAACAGCAGAGCTCTTCTTATAAAGGTTCAGTTGAAGTAATCCCTATGGATAATATGCGTAAGGCCATTGCTCGCAATATGGTGATGAGTAAGCATACATCGCCTCATGTAAATTCATTGTCAGAAGTGGACATGACCCATTTGGTGCGTTTTAGAGAGGGATTTAAAGAAGATTTTAAAAAACAAGAAGGTTTTTCTCTTACTTATACACCTTTTATTATTCGCGCGATCATATTGGCCCTTAAAGATTATCCCAAGGTAAATGCCTCTATTGATGGAGATAATCTCATTGTTAAAAAAGAGATTAATCTTGGGCTTGCTGTGGCAGTCCCCGGAAATGGACTTATTGTGCCTGTAATCAAGGAAGCAGATAATTTAAATATGCTAGGTCTTTGCCGCACTATTAATGATCTTGCTCTTAAGGCCAGGGCCAAAAAACTCACCATGAATGAACTAGAGGGAGGGACTTTTACTTTCACTAATGTTGGAAGTTTTGGAACTCTTCTTGCGACTCCTATTATTCTTCAGCCTCAATTAGGGATATATGCTTCTGGTGTGATTCAAAAAAGAGTAATGGTTATGAAGGATGATAGTATTGCTATTCGCTCTATGATGTATGGCACTCATACTTATGATCATCGAGTTGTCGACGGTGAGCTTGGAGGAAAATTTCTCGAGGCCATTCATGATCATCTTCGTAAAATGGATCCAAAACAACTATTTTAATAAAGGAAGGGAGATGACGTCTCCCTTTTTATTTAGCTATGAAATTCTTTTCTTCCTTTCTCTTTTTCTCTTTATTAATGTCGAGGACTATGTTCCCCCAATCCCAAAATGATTGGAGCTGCCTTGAGGAAATTAGTGAGAATAAACAACAAAAAGTTTTTTTTTCTTTTTCTCCTTTGAAAAAGAATTACTCCTTTCATGTTAGTGATATGGATGATTCTTTTCATGGAACCTGGTTTTATAAATACAAAGTAGAGGATTTGACTTGTTCTTTTAGTAAGGAAGATAGTTTTATTCTCTCTTGCCGTAATCAAAGAGGATCATCTTTGGTGGTAATGAAAGAAGAGCTTGCTAATGGAGAAGAAAAATTACTAATGGAGATAGGTAAAAAGAGTAGTGAGAAAAAAAAGAAGGAAACGATTCGTCTCCTTTTTCATTATTCGAGTTGTATTAAAGCTGAATGGACTCAAGGGGAGTGATAATCTTTTGCCATTTTGCAGTGGTGAATTTCTTTTTTAATGCTGCAATAAGCAAATCTTTTTCAATCGTTTTTTCTGTCTTTTCATAATAAGTGATTACTTCATCAGTTGCTTCTTCAGCAACGATAAAGACCATTGTAAGAGGGGCAATTTGATTGGATACAAAGTCAGGAAGGCCCATTCCTGTTGGATGGCCGTGATGTTGCTTAATGATGACATCAGTTCCAATGGGAGCTGATGGAAATTTTCTTAGTAACTCAGAGGCCATCTGGGCGTGCTTCAAAACAGTTTGTTTTTGTTCTTGAGGAAGATTTCTGGTGTTTAGATCTTTTGTGTTTCGGATGCGAGCGAGATTTTCATCTGTAAGGATAATATCATGGAAAAAGGCCACGAATCCAAGTTTGTCTTTTTGTTCATTGCTTCCCCAGTCAATTGAAGAGAGAATGTTATAGGCAAAATGAGTGATAAGCTGGCAGTGTTGATACATGTAGCCGGCCTTATTATTGAGTAAATTATCAAACATCTTGGAGAGACTAGGATTATCTTTGACTGTTTGTGAAATAGAGCTAATGCTGGCATTGCTTAATTCAACAGTCTCTTCAGATAGTCCAAAATTTAAAATATTTTCATTTGCCGTATTAAATGCATTTTCATTTGCTTTGATTCTTTCATCGTTACTAAGATCATCTCTTCCTAGGACTGCCACCATTTTTTTAGAATAGTCGTTGGCAAAGCTTAATCGATGATCCGCTGGAATAAAGAAGAATTTTTCCCCGTGAGAAATATAGCGCTGAATTTCTTCTTTGGTAAACTGGTCACCTTTGTGAATTCTTTTAAGGTATTGCAAATCTTTGCCAGCATTTTTCTTTAAGCGTAAATAAATATCACAATTGACCTCATCAATGCTTAGGAATAGAGAAGAGGATACTGGGTAGTATTCAGGGACAATTTTTTCCACCATCATTTTTGCCGTTACTCCGAGTGCCTTTCCTGCTGCTTTAACAACATCTTTAAGTTCAGAGTCATTAAGGATTTCCGCAAGTTCGTAATCACTTTTTGCTTCACCCAGAATAAGCAAAGGAATACTTCTTTCTTTTTCCATTAAAAATGATTCAATAAGATTTGATGATTTTTCTTCTCCGATAGAGCTTCTCGTGATGATAAGATCAATGGCAGGGTGAACTGTTAAAAGCTCAATGGCCTCTTTTGCTGTTTTTTTATGGATAACATCAGTTCCCACATACATATTTAAGTTAAGACCCATTAAGTTTGAAGCTTCTTCGCTTGATTCAATAATAATTGTTTGGCTCATTGACACTTTCCCCATTTCTCGCAACATTAGGAGACTTTTAAATATCTTTCGGTATTTTTAATTTTTATTTTAGGGGGAAATGGCGCATTTCATTATTTACATTTTTTCCCCCTCACGGTAGAAAGTGCTTTTGTTTCTTATTAATATATAGTGATGGAGGATTACCCCTTGGCAAAAAGTACGACAATTGAAGTGAAAATTGATGCAGCGAGAGGCGTTGAGCGTTCTTTGAAAAAATTTAAAAGACTATGCGAGGCCTTTGGTATTGCTAGAGAGTTCAGAAAGAGAAAAGAATTCAAAAAGCCTTCTCTGAAAATGAAAGAAAAATTAAAAGCAGCAGAAAAACGTCGTACAAAAACGATTTTTAAATCAATGCGTAATACTGTCAAAATATAAGCTATCAATAAATTTTTTTTTGAAGCGAGAGCCATCTCTGGCCAACCTTTGCCAGCTCTTTCATAAGATCCTGCTTCGCTTTTCGGTGTCCTTTCGAAAAATTAGAGTAAGTGGAGTGCCAACCTATTTCTAGTTGGTGAAGCAGGTTATCGTTGTTTTGTGTGAAGTTAATTTCTTTTAGAGGTAAATAGAAAAAGTAATAGATTTTTTCTAAGTCAGAGAGGATGATATCTCTCTTTGGGTTTTCTGTTTGAAAGAGATTATCTTCAATTTCATTTTTGAGCACAAGTAAGCTCATATCAATTGCTTTACTTTTTTCAATATCGTGCTTTTTTATTTCTTCTTCTAAGGCATTTATTTTCATTAGAAATGTCTTCCCTAGGGGGATTTTTTTTCTTAGATAGCTCGTGAACTCCATCAGCTCTAAAAAATAAAGATCTCGGTTTTCACTTATTCCACTAATTTTAAATTTCAAGAGAAAGTCTATCTTCTTAAGGGTCATAAAGAGGGCGACATCTTTATGATTGTCTTCATTTAGATTAAAGTGGGTAAAGAGATGATCTAGCTGGGTTAAGAGTTGTTGATGAGCTTTAATGACATTTTTCATTTTCCAGGGATTAAATTTTTCCCTGGCCAGGGAATTGAAATTTAGAGAGATGAAAAAGATAAAAGAGAACAGTGCTTTAAAAAATATATGAATTCTCATTTCTATAATTTACAGCAAGATGAATCTAAAAGCTCACCTTTTTTTTCTCAGAAGTATGACTTTCAAGAAAATTTATCGTCTGATTTTTGTTCTTTTCATCAATCGTTTCATAGCAAAAAGAGGTGAGGAAATCTTTTGAGCAATCAATAAGAGTGGCCTGGATTTTTTTATTTTTTGCGAGTTTTCCGGATTGAATGAGTTTCAATAGAACAATCCCCCCTTCTTGGATACTTTTTAAGTAAATAGTATCTTCAGGTAAATCATTAATAAGAGAGGCCAAGTCTGTAATAAGATGATCTTCTTGGCGAACAATATTACTTACTTGATGAAAAATATTAATTTTTTTTCGATCATTAATAGAGCAGTATTTTATGTTTTTAATTTTTTTTCTTGAAAAAGTAGGAATCAAGAGATTCGAAAGATGAGGAGGGGTAATGCGAAAAATAATTTCTTCAAGAATTTCTTCTTGGCAAGTATCGCCCTTGCTGTCTTTTTGAATTAAAAAAATTGTTGTTTTAAGTTCCATTGTTTCCATAAATCCCTCCTGAATATACTAGTCGGGAATTTGGAAAAAAAATGAAATTAATCTTTCTAAATAAAATTAGTTTTTA
>CALDHR010000140.1 GCA_937898585.1 uncultured Oligoflexia bacterium | reverse complement strand
TATTAGAAGTGGCCGAGATATGTTGATTTTTGAGGTGAATTGAATATTTAAATTTTTCACCTAGCTCTTTTTTGAACTTTTGCAAAACTTCTACGATAGCAGGATCATTAGAAGCATCATCGACGGCACATATTTCAAAATTTTGATAACTTTGAATGACAATAGAGCGAATGGCCTCTTCGAGATAGTGAGGGGCCACTTTATAGATGGGTAATATGATGCTGATGGTAGGGCGATAGGGCAGCGCATTCGTATAGTGGGTGAGAGTTTTATAATAGCGACTGAGAACATCGAAAGTCTGAATCATATGATAGAGGCGACCTCGTTTATGAAAAAGAGGAATCCTCCCTTGGACAAAGCGGGAAATGGCGGCAAGTTTACTGAAGAGGATGGCCATAACAGAGAGAAGAAAACTAACAAGTAGCGCAAGAGGAGGAATGAGAAGAAGGTTTCTTAAAATGAAGCGGATAAATGATTTTATTTTCATTTAAAAAAAATAAACGATTGGGAGGGAAAAGTTTACTAGTATTTTTCAACTGTTAACTCCTCTGTCTTTTTTTCACTTTTGCAGAGAGTGTAAGAATTGAATAATGAGGAGAGAGAAATAAGTGAATCAGATTAATCAATTGAAGGCCATCACCTTAGGAAAGAAAGGAAATATTATTTTTGATCTTTTTGGTCATACATCGAAAGGCCTTCCGGGACTTGAAATTATTGGTCTTGGAAATGCGGGAAAAATTATCAAAGAAAAATTTCTTTTTATTTCCAAAGCAAGGCAGCTGAAGATTCCCGCAAAGCGTTATGTTTTGTGTGTGGAGTCCGAGGATCGGCGTGAAGAGATGATTCAAATGGAGGTGGAGCAATTAGAACTTCCCCTCCTTCTTTTATTTTGGGCCTTAGCAGATATTGTCCCCATTGCCAGCATGAGCGACTTTATGGCCTTTGGCACCGTTTCCCCTATGGGAGTAGTGCGACAAGAGGTGCGCATGCTCAAAGAGGTTCTGCGCTGCTATGAAGAAAAAAAGCAGACGCAAAAAATGGTGCTGGGGCAAAAGGTCATTTCTCTATTGCGCCATGAAGATCCAAAAAGTCATCTTTTTTTCGAGGAAGTAATGTGCGTTGACCTGGAGGAATTGATGGGAGAGCAGACTCCCATGCAGTTACTGGTGAGTTAGTCTTTTTTTATTCCAATTCCTGTGGCCCACTGAACAAGGCCAACTCCGGCGCGTAAGCATCGTGCAGTGAGGGATCTTTCTAAGGCGGTCTCTAGATGCCTGGCCCTTTTGGGTGGCGCTGGTGTTGTTGTTGGCATAGGCGGTAAATCTGATGTTCCCCCAGTCGTATTAACTGTTGGATCTGGAAAACAGTTCGGATG
>CALDHR010000139.1 GCA_937898585.1 uncultured Oligoflexia bacterium | reverse complement strand
AAAGAGGGAAAACGAGAGTTGAAGCTTGCGCGCTATAATAGAAAAAAACTTGCCCAGTCAAAGGAAAAAGTTCAGGCGGGATTTTTTGAGGAAAAAGTAGCGAGAAAAAGTAATGCTCCTTTGAGAGCGAAGATGCTTGTGGAGTGTCATGCTTATGGTGAGAAATCCACCATCTACTCTTTGCCTTTGGCCGTAGGGACAATGAATGGAGTTGAAGTTCTAAAGCTTGGTAAAGGAAATGCGAGAGTTCAATATATGGTTGATGATATGGTTGATGGGCGTATGAAAAAAATAAGTATTTCAAAAATTGAAAACAGCGATTTTATTTCAGTCTACATGAGTGAATTTGAGAGAGATGAAAGTGATGCTTTAACTCGATTAGTGAGAGGTTTTCACGAGGATAATCTTGGAGACAAAACATGTAGAAGAATTTCGACAGATGATGGACGCTATGAAACTTTAAGTTATAAGTTTTCCAAGGGAGATAAAAAGAGATTTTTTGCTCAAGGACTCGATAGATTTTTATCAAAAGTAGAAAGTTTTGATGAGAAAATTATCGCGAAATGTCCTACTCCAAAAGAGAAAAAGAAAGTGAGCGTTGAGCTGGGAACCAATGATCTAAGAGAAGAGCTTGTTCCTGTTGATTATGTAGAAGAAGATTAGAAAATTAAGAATTTGCAATCAAAAGGCCCTCTGTAAAAGGAGGGCCCTTTGTTGTCTCTTTTAACTGAGAGCATTTTGTAAACGCAAGTCGTGATTACTGCAAATTAAAACTACAAAGATCGATATTTATTTTTTCCCCGGCGGAGAGACTTTTGATAGTGTAGTTGTAAACTTTAGATCCGTTGCTTACTAAATCTCGATGATGGCAATGTGAACTTAAGTTCTTGCTAATGATGTCAAAGTTTGTCATGTTCGATTCACCAATATTCTCTAAAGTATATGATGGTTTATCACCCTTAGTAGTCATCGTAATTCTTAGGTTAGCTCTTTTTTTCCACCAGCTAGCAACATCGCGAACTGTTGTTACCCAAACTTTGTCTTGTCGTTTAGAAATTTCTTTTGCGTAATCATCTAAAGTCGATTCATAAAAATCGTCACCAAATATCTGAGTATGAAAAGAAACAGGATGGTATCCAGCAGCAGATAAAACCCAGTCGAGATCTTTGATTAAGGCCTTGCTGAAGTCGGCAGCATTAACGAGGGTTTTATCTTGAGAAAAATTATAATCGTCTCTTAAGGTTCTAGGGATAAAAACAAATTCATTTTTTTCTAATATGTAAGGAGTAAATCTAAGCTTATACTTAGGTCCAAATATATACTGAAATTTATTTTGAATAACAGCTGCCATGTTTTGTGGCGATATCTCCTCCTTGGGAGGTCTTAAACCAACAACGATTTCTCCAGTAGCTTCTTCGATATCAAACCTTGTCTTTTGAAGACTGAAAAATAGTTCTTTGTTCCTTTGTTCTAGCAGACTTTTATGATCTTTTGTATGACTAGCAAATTCAAACTGACCTACATATTTTTCATAACTAACTTCTGGTGCTTGAGTGATGAGATCGCTCACTAGAAAGAATGTTCCTTTTAGCTTATGACCAATCAAGAGGTTGAGAAAAATAGTAATACTTTTAAAGTTATCCTCTGTGTCAATAGTGATGCTGGTAGCTCCTGTATACTGAGACTTTTTCCAAGGCGCGACTGCCAACATTGGAGACTGAACAGCAATATTCATTAAATTTAAAAAATATAAATCGCTATAAAAATAATATTGAGTGTTATCAATTTCTATATTTTTTTGCACATTAGATAATTCATATGGATCAAGAGCACTCCAAACTATTTTGGCGTTCAGAATTTCTTGATCTAAATAATGAGTGCCATCCTCAATGAAACTTCCCATGTAATCTGACTCTCGTGCAAGTAAAGCTAAGGAATTTCTATTTGTATTAAAACGTAGAGAGTTATCTAATGGAAAATGTTGAGAGACTTGTCCCGCTGGTAAATCATAATTGCCGATAAATTGTGAAGGATAGATATGATCAGGCCTCTTGTTTTTTATAAACTGAAAAGGGTGGTTCGATCCAAATGGAATTTGTGATATCGATTGATCATCTTTGGTATACTTTCCAGGAAAACCTGTGAAAAGAAATTTCAAGTTACCTGTTTCAATAGACTCTAGAATAATGTCTGTTTTTTTAGATGAGAGGTAGTTTAAATGAGCACCGATAACAAGACCATTCTTAGGAAGTTGATGAAGGGAACTCTCTTGATAAGAGATATTATTTCTCTTTAGAAAACGACGCCATCTTTTTAAAGCTTCAATATGAAAAGTATTACCCTTTTTTATATTAGTTGGATCTGAGATAAGTGTAATTGTGTGAGACTTCAACTCGCGAAGACGCATGAGGTAAACAGATTCTAGGTAAGGCGAAATTTTCTCATTGAGTGAAATACTATCTATTTTAGGGTTATAAGTATATTTTTTGAGAAGACCATTTTCTATTAATTTTCTGATATTTTGTGCTTGCGTATATTTCTTATTTAGCTGAAAGCGAAATGAAAAATAGTTTTCCGCTGCCAAGAATGAAAATATTAAAACAAAAACAGATCCAAAAGTGATCAGAATCTTTGTTTGCGGTCTCAGTTGAACCTCTGAGATATTTTCCGACAAGTTGATGGCCTCTTCATTTTTTCGACGAATTTCTGGAGCATACCGACGAAAATAACTCCCTTCGAGCTCAAAAACTCCTTCTTTAGATTTACTTTTGATAGAATATCTTAATTTGAAAATGAGAAAGGATATTAATGTTACCAGAACAGTGGTTAAACTAATACTTAAAAGAAGAATATTAAAGACATCTCTTACATTATCCATCACTGTTCATTCCTTTTCGCTTGAGATTTCCCCATTTCATAGGAATTTTTAATAACTCATCTATCATTGAGTAAAATCGCATTATTTCGAGTGAGAAACCATAAGTAACTCGACTTATGATACTCAGAAAAAACATTGAAAAAATTTGTTTTTCAATGAGAATTGAATAAAGAGCTATAGCGCAATCCATTAGGATTAATCCTAGAAAAAATGGCCCATAGAGACTCGTGCTCCCATAACTGAGCGCATATATAATAGTAAGCATTGCAAATAAAAAATTAATTGTTGGGATGACCATTGTCTCAAGAGTTATATAGGCCATAATAAAATTATTTCTCAAACTCAGATCTTTTTTAGTAAAAACTTTCTTCATGTTTTTCAAAATTGCTTGAATTGTTCCACGGGCCCAACGATATCGTTGGGTACATAGTTGTTGAAAAGTATCTGGGGCTTCTGTTGTTGCAGTCATTGTGGACGAATATTTAATATGATACCCGGCCATTAATATTTTAAGTGTTAGATCGCAGTCCTCTGCAAAAGTATCATTGTCATATCCACCAACCTCTAAAATGACTGATTTTTTAAATAGGCCAATTGGACCTGGAACAATCATCACCATATTTAAAGCTGATTGAGCTTTTTTGTGAAAATTTAAACCAATGATGTATTCTAATTTTTGAAATAAAGGCAGTAGTCCCTTTGAATTTCCTACATATACATTTCCCGCTATTGCACCTAACAGAGAGTTTTTCTCAAAATAGGGAATAGCTTCATTTATTACATTAGAGTTAAGTTCACTATCAGCATCCATGCATAAAATATAATCGCCTAATGCTTGTTGGATGCCAAAATTCAAAGCACTAGACTTCCCTCCATTTGTTTTGGTGACAATTCTAACTTTGTGATCTTTTTGGAGTTCTAATGCCTTTTCAAATGTATCGTCGGTAGATCCATCATCGACAACAAGGATCTCTAAATTGGGATAGTCGATTTTAGAAGCAGAATAAATAGAATTTTGAATGACAGCTCCCTCATTATATCCTGGGATAATGATAGAGACTAAGGGAGGATTTTCTACATCAGGGAGTGTTTGAGTGCTTAAATATTCATAAAATGATAAACCTAATAAAATAATTGTTCTGGCACAAACAAAGTAGAGATACCAAAGCATAAAATTGATGGCCCATTGAGCCCGCTGTGGTACTTCCCAGCTTGATTGAACTGAAAAAAGATAGATTGCGAGAAATATTCCTGCAAGAAGGATGAACCAGATTGTTTTAAATATACTTTCTTGACTTGATTTCAAAATGTATTTCCGATTAATGTTTTGGTTATTTTTAGGAGAAATGTAAGTTTTTTCGGATCATGGAAACGAGTATTAAAAAATGCCGCTTTTTTAAATGTCGTATGAATAATTTTGGAAAGATTGATTGTTCCAGAAATGGATCTTTCTGAATTATTATAATCAAATAGTCCACGAGGCTCATCGAATATCAGCTTTGCTTTAGACAAGTCGATATTATCTGCTAATTGTTGAAGATCAAAAAAGATAGGACTGATATCACTGAGATAGGGGATTTTTGTGATTAATGAGGATTTAATTTCAAGGTAAATTAATTTTTCGTTGTTGATATAATTAGCATACTTTTCTCGATAGATATCCTTCCCTCTTAACCAGCTGAGA
>CALDHR010000138.1 GCA_937898585.1 uncultured Oligoflexia bacterium | reverse complement strand
TTGATAAAAAGATCTTTTGTGAGAAAATCTTCATCTTTCGTTTCGGGAAAAACGGGAACATCAAAGCGCATGCTTAACTTGGCACATTCTTTGAAGCAGGACGAAGGAAAAGAGCCAATGGCAGTAGTGAGGGGTTTTAAAGGCATTTTTTTAGCTCATTAAATTCATTTTTTCTCCAAAAAGGATTGTAGGAAAAACGGATGGCCCGTCTTTGTTCTTCAGGTGAAAAATGTAAGGCCTGAAGGATGCGCGAAGGGCGATTGAGCCCGCTTTGGCAGGCAGCGCCTGTTCCGGCATAAATAGATTTCATATCCAGAGTCACAAGAAAATTTTGGGCAATTTCAGAAGGGTGAACAAAGAGAGTGGTATTTACGGCGCGTTCAAGATTGTGATGAATGATTTGAGTGACACCATATTTTGTCTTTAGGATTTCTTCTATTTCATTTCGTTGTTGTTTGAGAAAATCAAAATCTACATGCTCGATATCTTGCAAGGCCAGTTTGCAGGAATAGATGCCATCACTATTTTGCGTGCCTCCGCGAAATGTCTTTTGCGCTTTGCTTCCGAAAATATGAGTGGGAAAAGAAGAGGTGTGAGATGAGTGCAAAAAAGCAAAACCAACGCCTTTCAGGCCGCCAAATTTGTGTGCTGAGAAAAAATAACCGTCAAGTTCAGAGAGGAGAGCAAGGTCTTTTTTTCTGCCAGGGAGCTGGGTCGCATCTACGGCGATAAAAGCATTATATTTATCTTTGAGAGTAAGGGCCTCTTGAAGAGGATTTATTTTTCCCGTTTCATTGTTGATATAAGTCCAGAAAAGGAGAGGGGGACTTGTAAATTCCTCCGAACCTGTGAGATCTTCCAGAAGATGGGATGTTATTTTTTTATGAGGATATTTTTTCTTTAGCGAAATAATTGTCTCTTCAATGGCGCTGTGATCGATGGCGCTATAGAGAAAAGTATATTCATCTTGATGAGAGGGCCTGTTTAAATATCCGTCAGCAAAAAAATTGATGGCCTCTGTGGATCCAGAGTTAAAAAGCAGGGTGTGACCTGGGAGCTTAAAGGTCTCAGATAGATATGCTTTAACCTCGCGAATCATCTTTGCTGTTTTCTGACCTGGCGTATGAGTCGATGAGCTATTGGCCCAAAAAAGATCGCTGCCCAAAAATGATTTAACTTGGGGCGAGTAGGGACAAGTGGCGTTGCAGTCGATATAAAAATCCATTTGAATGAAATACCTTTTAAGAAATGATACTCCACTCAAACAGATTTTTAAAAATTGTCAGATTAGAGATCTAGTTAAGTGTTTCCACTTCACTATTTCTTGTTACCGTAAAATCTTCAGATTGTCGACTAGCAGGAGCTTTTCTTACAAGATCACCGAGGGTTGTATTCTCAAGATACTCTTGCATGAGGTGACCGAGGTTCTGAAAATAGCCGCGGAGTAAATTAAACTCAACAGTATTTGCTGTCTCGACTTCATTTCCCACGATGTCGCGAGCTGGATTAATGTTCTCACCAACGCAATCAAGAATGTCTTTGATGCAAATTTCATCCATTGAGCGAGCAAGTACATACCCACCGCCTGGTCCGCGAACAGACTTAACAACTTTACCATTTCTTAATTTGCGGAAAAGTTGCTCGAGATAGTGCAAGCTGATGCTCTGGCGAGTTGAAATTTCCTGTAGACGAACAGGATTTCCACTAGTGTGAGTGGTTAAATCAAGCATGGCCCTTACTGCGTAGCGTCCCTTAGAAGTTAGTCTCATGAATCATCCTCCATAATAGTGATAGGTCCTTATTTTTCCATTTTCGAAAAACATAACTGTATAAAAATAGTATGACCTTTTTCATGAAAATACGTCAATCTTTTTTCTAAAAAGAAAAATAAAGAAGAGGATCTTTTTTCCGATAAGAAATTATTCAAAAAAGGAGATTTTATGAAAGTTATATGGTCGGTTATGTTGATAACCCTTAGTTTTTCAACGCTTAAAGCAAGCGATCTTTCTCGGATGCTTTTGTGTTATCACCAACAAGAGTTTTGTATGCAGAGTGGTGAGGATATCCAAAAAGTGAAAGAAGAGATGAGTGCGATGTGTCATGTCTCGCCTGATCTTCTTTCTTACTATAAATTGAAATTTATCTATGATGAAGAGAAAGGATCTTACGAGTGCTATATAAGCGATAAAAATCCCGTTCAAGGCGATTTTGAAGAAAAAACGCGCTGGGTGACTTGTGGGAAGAACTATACTCATCAGGTAGCAGAGCAATATCCCGAAGGCGTGTTAGTTCGCTGCACCAAAAAAAAATAGCAAGAAAAATCACACATGAACTTTTGATGACAAACAAAAATAAAAAAGATAGGTAGTAGTCAAAGGAAGTTGTATTATGAGTGAAGAAAAAACAATATATCCCATTGCTGTTATTGGCGGTGGAGCGGCCGGCGTGATGGCCTTACTGCGAGGTGTTCTCAACAACCAAAAAGTTCTCTTTTTTCCTGGAAACGCCAAGACGAAAAAAAAATCGCGCGCAACCTGGGTGACAAAAGTTGAAAATATGCCCGGTTTCTTTCATTACAAAAAAGGAATCGACAACCCCAACAAAGAAACCATCGAATTCATTGAACAATCGCCTTTTGCCAGCAACATGACCATGCTAAGCAACTGCGCCGTTGTAAGTGCTAAAAAGCGCGAAGATGCTCTTTTTGAGCTTATAGGGTCAAATGATGAGACTTATTTGGCCAAATACGTCGTTCTGGCCACAGGGATGATGGATGTTCAGCCTGAAATTGCCGATAGCATTCAACCTATTTTGCCTTACGCCAATGTTCAATTAGTCGACTACTGTTTGCGCTGTGACGGGCATCATGTATTCAACAAAAAAACGGCCGTCCTCGGTCACGGCGAAGGGGCCGCTTGGGTGGCCATCATGCTCCACGAACGCTACAACCCTCCAGAGATGATTCTCCTCACTCACGGCAAAGAACTTGAAGCAAGCGCCGAAGTTCAAAAAATTTTGGAACTCTACAAAATTAAAGTTATCAAAAATAAAGTTCACTCTGTTCGCGGGAATGCACGCGAAAATCTTCTCACT
>CALDHR010000137.1 GCA_937898585.1 uncultured Oligoflexia bacterium | reverse complement strand
TTTTGTTGGATCTCGATGTTCAAGGGGCCGATGCCATAAAAAAAATTTCTCATGAAGAAGCACAAATTATCTTTATTGCTCCTCCTAGTTTAGATGCTCTTGAAGAACGTTTACATAAAAGAGCATTGGATGCGGCCGACGTAATTGCAGAGAGGTTGAAAAATGCTGCTCATGAATTAACAAGAAAAAATGATTATGATTATTTAGTAATCAATGATGATTTAGAGAAAACATACCAAGAGTTAAAAAATATTTTTCAACAAATTTTCAATATGAATTAACAAGGACTACCCTCTGTGCTTGATCAATTAGATTTTCTTCACGAGGAAGATATTTCAATAGACACTTTTTTACGTAAAGTAGAAGTCATTCATCCCGATGCTTCAAAGGAATATTTAACAAAGGCCTATCTATTTGCAGAGAAGGCCCATCATGGACAAAAGAGAATTTCAGGGGATGCTTATTTTATTCATCCTGTGAATGTGGCCTATTTTTTAATTAAGTTAAAGATGGATGTTGATTCTATTGTCTCGGGACTTCTGCACGATGTTGTGGAAGATTGTAATGTAACAGAAGAAACCATCGCTACAGAATTTTCCCCAGGAGTTGCACTCCTTGTGTCGGGGATGACGAAGATTTCAAAAATTAAAATAAAGTCAGAGGAAGAAGGGCAGGCCGAAAATTTTCGCAAAATGATTGTGGCCATGTCAAAAGATGTGCGTGTTATTATCGTCAAGCTTGCCGATAGGATGCATAATATTCGCACTCTTCAATATATGTCAGAGGCAAAACAGCGCTCTATTTCAAAAGAGACACTTGATATTTATGTTCCACTGGCGGGACGCTTAGGGATTAATTCTCTGAAGGCCCAAATGGAAGATTTATGTCTGCGTTTTTTACATCCCGAAGTTTATTATAAATTGGCGGAAAAAGTATCAAAAAAGAAATCAGAGCGCGATTCTTATATTCGAGAAGTTGTAGATTTCATCAAAGAAAAGTTGCAGGAATATGATGTTCAGGCCGATATTAAGGGGCGACCGAAGCACTTTTATTCTATTTATAAAAAAATGCAGCAGCGAGGAGTTGAGTTTGAAAATATTCAAGACATGTTGGCCTTTCGGATTATCGTAGGCAATATTTCTGAATGTTATAAGTGTCTTGGGGTTATTCATTCAACGTTCACTCCTATTCCCGGTCGCTTTAAAGATTATATTGCTATCCCTAAGGCCAATAATTATCAAAGTCTTCATACAACTGTCATAGGTCCTCAGGCCGAGAGAATTGAAATTCAAATTCGCACTTTTGAAATGAATGAAGTGGCCGAGAAAGGGGTGGCGGCCCACTGGAAATATAAAGAAGGAAAGGCCTCTCCAGGGAATGGGACAAAGCTCAATTGGATTGAAGATTTACTGGAGTTTAATAAAAACTCTAGCAGCAATACGGAGTTTATGGATTTTGTAAAAAATGACCTCGACTTTGGAGGCATTTTTGTTTTTACTCCCAGTGGGGATGTTATTGAACTTCGACCAGGTTGCACTCCTTTAGATTTTGCCTATGCGATTCATACAGAGGTGGGAAATTACTGTGTGGGAGCGAAAATTAATGGCCGTATTGTGCCGTTAAAATATCGTTTGAAGTCGGGCGATATTGTGGAAATTCTCACTAATAAAGGACAGACGCCATCAAAGGATTGGTTAAAGATTGTTCGCAGTAGTAAGGCCAAGAGTAAAATCAGGCAGTGGCTTTTAAAAAATCAACGCGAACAAGATGCTGTTGCAGGGCTTGAAATTCTCGAAGGATTTTTAAAGCAAAGAGAGTTGACCTTTAAACAGTTTAAGAAGAAAGGTTTTTTAGATAAAGTTATTCAGTATCATAATTACAAAAATGAAGAAGATCTTTTTGTTTATTTAGCACAAGGGAAAATTAAGGTTCGGGAAATCCAAAAAATTATTCCAGAGCTTGTTAAAGTGGAAAATGATCCTCACGATGATGAGGCAAAAATTCTCGCAGATGGAAGTAAGACGCCGAAGGCCATTCATATAAAAAGCAATTCGTCTCCGCGTGGACCTGTTAAAATCGATGGTGCCGATGATATTACGGTGAGACTTGCCAAATGTTGTAACCCTATTCCCGGAGATCCTATTAGTGGCCATGTGACAAAAGGGCGGGGGATTGCCATTCATACTTATGCTTGTAAAAAGAAGAAGAGTCTTGATATGGAGCGGAGTATTGAGGCCAGCTGGAATGGTGATTTTAGGGCCAAGTATTCTGTGATGATGAAAATTATTTCGCAAGATCGACAAGGGATTTTATCGACGATTTCGAAGGCCATTAATAATATTGGAGTAAATATTAAAAGTGCGATGGCCAAATCAACGCCTGATCAGCGCGGAATGTTTATGTTTGAAATCGAAGTTCAAGATTACGGTGAGCTTTTAAAGGCCCTTGGAAGTGTTGAGGCCTTAGAAGAAGTTATTTCGGCCACGAGGGTTTAATTAATGAATTTTACTTCAGGGGAAATATCGAATTTCATCTTCTCCTACAGTCGCTCCTATCTTCTTTGTCCACTTGAACTTCTCGTTTCTACCGAACTGAGATTTAATTTCTATAAAAAACTAAGTTCAGCATCCCAGATTAAAAAAAGAAGGCAGGATTGGATATATTTCAATCCTTCCTTAAAATAAACTTTTAGTTGTCGATAATTTTTCAAAGAGCTCTTAATTCCGAGAAAATAAAAATGATCCATCTTTTCATTTCCTCTCACGCTTGAGAGAATGGTTCTGATACGCAAGAGATGATAGTCGTGGGAGATGATAAGAACATTTTTTAATTCGCGGTGTTTATTCATAAAGTGCAACGTAGAGATAACATTTTCAATGGTGTTGCGTGAGTAATAATCAATTTCTAAAATCTTTTTTAGGTGATTAAAATCTTTAGGGGAATGATTAAGATTTTGTTTGATTTTAGCTAAAACTCTCTCCATTGAATTTTTATTATAAACACCACTAATGAAAATTCTCTTGGCCTTAATCCGCAGGGCCTCTCTTAATCCAAATTCAATTCTTCCTTCATCTCCCGTGAAAATAGAGACAAGATCAATGGACTTCTCTTTTTGTTGGGTGAAGCGTTTTTTTTCGCGAGAACTAATATAAAAGGAATAGCTGAAAATTCCCGTCAGAAGTAAAACCGAAGGAAGAATAAAAAAAAGGAGAAAAAGTTTAATCTTTTTTAAGAAGGGCAAGCAATAACCTCAATTTCAATAGTGGCACCTTTGGGAAGTGCACTGACTTGCAGGCAACTTCGCGCTGGATAGGGTTGTTCAAAGTAGTTTTCATAGGCCTCGTTGACTTTAGAAAAGTGAGTAAGGTCTGTAAGAAAAATAGTGGTTTTTGCAATATTCTTACGTGTAAGTTTTTCTGCTTTTAAAAGACCGTCGATATTACTTAAAATTTGCTGAATCTCTTCTTCAATACCCTTGTTCATCATCTGACCCGTCTCAGGATGAAGAGCAATTTGCCCTGAAAAAAGATAAAGGCCTTTAACTCCATTGAGAAAAACACCTTGCGAATAAGTTCCAACGGCCTTTGGTGCCAAAGGAGTCTCAATATAATTGATCATGATTTGTTTCCTTCTTTTTGTTTTCCTTCTTCAGGGGCCTTCATCATTTGTGAAATAATTCCCGTTAGCGTCGTCATATTGACAATTTCAGTAATACTCGATGTGCGCTGAACAATACCAATGGGATGCTCAAGAGGAACCACAAGAGGACCAAAAGCATGACCTTCGGCCAATTGAGCGAGAAGTTTATAGGCAATATTGGCAGAACTTAAATTGGGAAAAACAAGAATATCAGCAGGACCTTCTAAATGAGAAAAAGAGAACATCTTTTTGAGGATATCAAAGTTTACTGCAACATCGGCCTGCATCTCTCCGTCCATTTGCAGATCAGGACGCTGTTCTCGCGCTAACTTCATGGCCTTTTGAATCTTCACACTGTCGGCCGTATTGCTGGAGCCAAAATTAGAAAAACTTAAAAAAGCAATGCGAGGATTTTTCTTATTCATAAATACTTCATAGAGCTTTGCCGTCTCGCAGGCCATTTGGGCCATTTCCTCTGCACTGGGATTTATTTGCAACGTACAGTCTGTTAAAAAAAGAACTCTATTTTTAAGTACTAAAATAATAACACCAGATCTTTTAATGTGACCTGTATTGCCTACTACTTGCATAACAGAGCGAAAACACTCGGGATAAGAATTGCTTGTTCCCGTCACAAGACCATCGACAATTTTCTTTTTAACTAACATTGAGCCAAAATAATTTTCTTTGCTCATGAGATCGCGAGCATAGGGATACGTCATTCCCTTGCGCTGACGCTCTTCAAAAAATTGTTGAGAAAAATCGCTATAGGCCTCGTGTTTGGCCGGCGTGATAATTTCAATATCATCGAGCTGCGGCAAGAGTCCTTCTTTTTCCATGGCCTTCTTGATGAGCTTCTTTTTTCCCAGTAAAATAGGGCGAACACGTCCATCTTCTACTAACAGCGAGACAGCACGCAGCACGCGCGAATTAGATCCTTCGGCAAAAGCAATGGTAGGCGTAATTCCTTTTTTGAGACGATTTCTCAGTGAGCGAACAAAGTTCATCTGATTTGAACTCAGACGTTGCTCTAATTCTTCTGCATATTTTTCTAAATCTTTAATAGGATTTTGTGCCACCCCACTCTCCATGGCCGCTTTAGCGACGGCAGGGGCCACTCGTGTTAAGACACGGCGGTCAAAAGGTTTTGGGATGAGGTACTTAGGACCAAATTTAAATTCTTGGTCACTTCCGTAAGCATTTTTTACTTCTTCGGGGACTTCTTCTTTAGCGAGATTAGCAAGAGCATGAACGGCCGCCAATTTCATAGCGTCATTAATTTTTGAGGCGCGTACATCTAAAGACCCGCGAAAAATAAAGGGAAAACCTAAAACATTATTTACTTGATTGGGAAAATCAGATCGACCTGTGGCCATAATAGCATCATCGCGAACAGCGGCCACCTCATCGGGATAAATCTCAGGGTAGGGATTGGCCATAGCAAAAATGATGGGATTTTTGGCCATGGTTTTTACCATTTCACCTGTTAAAACACCACGCGAAGAGACGCCAATAAAAGCATCGGCCTCTTTCATGGCATCGCCCAGCGTTCTGGCCTTGGTGTCTACTTCAAAGAATTCTTTATACTGATTCATGCCTTCTTTGCGACCCTTGTAAATGGTCCCTTTTGTGTCGCACATAATGAGATTTTCTTTTTTAATACCAAGAGAAAAAAAGAGTTTGGCGCAGGCCATTGCCGCTGCACCTGCTCCACTAAAGACAACTTTTACTTTTTTGATATCGCGCTTAGTGATTTCGATAGCGTTAATAAAGGCCGCAGCAGCAATAATGGCCGTACCGTGTTGGTCATCGTGGAAAACAGGAATATTTAATTGCTCAATGAGCTGCTTTTCTACTTCAAAGCATTCAGGCGCCTTAATATCCTCTAAATTAATACCGCCAAAAGTAGGGCCGAGGGCCTTCACAGTATTCACCATCTCTTCAACAGTGGGAGCATCAATTTCAATATCAAAGACATCAATATCGGCAAAGCGTTTAAATAAAACGGCCTTTCCTTCCATGACAGGTTTGCCTGCAAGTGGCCCAATATTGCCAAGCCCTAGCACCGCAGAACCATTGGAAATAACGGCCACAAGATTTCCTTTCATGGTGTATTGGTAGGCCTTTTCAGGATTTTCCGCAATTTCAAGACAGGGTTCGGCCACGCCAGGCGTATAAGCAAGAGAGAGATCTTGAGATGTGACACAAGGCTTTGTGGGATTGACTTCCAGTTTTCCTGGTCGTCCTCTCTGGTGATAATCTAAGGCCATTTTTTTAAATTCATCAGACTTGTTGTTGGCCGACACTGTAATCCCTTCGGTTGATTTATTAATAAGGTTGATTTTGCCAAATGAAGAAAAAAGAGCT
>CALDHR010000136.1 GCA_937898585.1 uncultured Oligoflexia bacterium | reverse complement strand
ATACTGATTCAAAAAAACGACTCTCTCTTGTAATAATTTTTTATTTTCACCAAAAAGTTTGAATTCTTGATATTTTTTATAAGAGAGAAGCAGCGATTTTTGAATATGGTCTTCGTTGAGTTTTTTGGCCTGGTTAGCGGCCCTTTGGTAATGGTATTGGGTATAGCGCAATTGTGCGTTATATTTTTTCCACTGGTCCAGAAGATTGGAGCAATAGCGCTCTTGGAGCGTTGAAGGAAGAGGAGTTTTAAGAATATATTCAAGTAAAGAGGTCTCTTCTTCCATTTTTTCTATAGAGAGGAGATAATCTTCTAAGAGCATGACCAATGGAGAAGATTGCAGATAAGAGTCCTGAACGCGAGGAAGCTGACTTCCTTTAGGGGTAACAGGGTCTCCTTTGACACCGCAGGATTCCAAGAGAAGAGAAAAGAGAAGGAAGGCAAGAAATTTCATGGGCCTATTTAATGGCCAATAAAATTAAAATTCAACATTTATTCCAAGAGAGAGTCGTTTTTTTGAATCAGTATCCATTTGCAAATCAGCACGAGCAAACCAACCGGGAACTAAGCGATGGAGAACGGAGAGTCCTATGTGAGGATAGCTTTTCTTACTTTCTTCAATGAGTTTTTTTTCTCCTTCTGCAGGTTCTCCTTCTTCTGTTGTTCCAGCTCCAGGGGCCGTGATGGAATTAATAGTATAACCGAGATAAGGCATGGCATAGAGGTTGAGAGGAAGCTCAAAGGTATATTTAAGGCGAAGGCCATAACTATTTTGACTGGAGTTCAGGTCTTCAGCAGGAAATTTTTTTAGCATCACAAAAGCATAAAAAGCTTCTAGCCATAAGTTGTCGTAGAATTGATAACTGGCATAAAGGTCAAAAGCGGTAAAATTTTCTTTTCCTCCTTTAGCGGAATATCCTTCATGAGAGCTCATGGAAGATCCTAAAATATTATCTGTTTTAATGTATCGATTTTGGTTTTCTTTGATTTCACCGTTTTCGAGAAAAAAATCATCTTCTAGGAGAGTATCTGAAGTGATGAGTTTTTTGCGCAATAATTCTTGCTCAATAGAATCAGCAGTTTTTTCTTTTTTATCAGAGGGAGTTTTTTCTTTTTTATAGAAAGTATCATCTCCTCGGATAATTTTGACAATTTGATTAAAGGTGAGTTTTTTACTAAGATCTTCTCGGTAATAGTGAAGAATTTTGAAGGCAACGACTTTATTTTCTTTTTTTATGCAAAGAGCGCGAAAGGCCTTTTCGTCTTCTAGAAGGACGGTGAAATAATCGCCGGGGGCCAATAAGTTGTTGTTGTTAGTGAGAAGAGCAATAAGTTTGCTAGGAGATATTTTTTTTACCATTTCACTAAAGATACCTTCTTCTGTGGCCCCTCTTTCTGGCGGAGTAGGATTTGTGTTCTCACTTATTTCAAGGCCCATGCCTAAGTTTTCATCTTCATCATCTGCGTACTCTAATTCATCGAGCTCTATTTCATCTTCACTGTTAGTTGAATCATTTGCTCTTGTAAAAGAAGAGATTAAAAGAAAAAAAGAAAGGAATAAAAAAAGTTTGTTTTTCATAAATGGAATTCTACCTTTTTGATCTTTAGGCGGCAATCTTTGCAAGGCAGAGATCTTTTTATTCTTTTTTTTGAGAAGAAAATACTTTTGTCGAAGAATAATTCACGGAGGAATTTGTTCATGAAAACGAAATTTTTTTTATTAGCAGGGCTTGTTTTTTTTACATCTTGCGCTGAGCAGCAAACAGTGACGTCTACTTCTTCTTCGACCTCAAGTGAAGGGGAGACGGGGGAAATGCATCATACGCGAGAAGTTCCCTTTGATGTACAAGAAGATCTCTTCAAAGATGAACCTCGTGAGTATAGTGAAGTGAGGGAAATTACTGAAGAAGAGCAGATAGCAGAAGAGAAAATTCAAGTTGAAGAAGTTCAAGTTGACGAAGGAACCTCAGAGATTATCTCCTATAAAGTTCAAAAGGGAGAGACTCTTTTACAGATTGCTTTTAAAACTTATGGGGACTATGCAAAATGGAGAAAAATAGCTTCTCTTAATCCTAATTTAGATCCTCTAAAGCTCCCCGAAGGTGAAAATATTCAAATAGAAAAACCGTCAGTGAGTTTTGAATGGAATCCAGAAGGACTTCCTTATCAGATTCAAGAAGGAGACTCTCTTGGGGAAATTTCACAAAGTTTTTACGGAATGAGTAAGTTTTGGAAAGATCTCTTTGAGCACAATCGTCCCTTAATCAAAGATCCCAATATTATTTTTGCAGGACTTACGATGTATTGTCCTGAAGAAATTCAAGGTATTCAAATTAAAGACTAAAAGTGAAAAAAGATAAATTTCTTTATAAAAGAGCATGGGCCCTTATCTTTATTTAATTTCTTCTCTGCAAAAAATAATCTCCAAAAAAGAAGGACCGTATCGTTGTCGCTTTTCTTTTCATGGAGTTTATCAAGGTCACTATCTGCGAGGCATTTGGCTTAACCCTAGAGATATGCAAATTGAAGTAGGTGAAGAATATCTTGTGCTGGTGAAGGGCCACTTTGTTCGCCACGGAGAACTCTACGGTGAGCTTCTTAAGCAGCGTTTAGTTGATGAATCTTTTCTTCTTTGATTTTTCTTCCCATCATATGAGGGAAAAAAATGCCTCTTTTTTGTTTTTCTTTCTGTGCGTGTGCGATGCCTTTTCTTGTCACCGATGAGAAAGAACCACTTGCCATGGTTTTAACAAAGGAACATCCAACATGAAAAAGAAACTGCCTTTCTTTTTACTTTTTCTATGCCTTGTCATAGAGCACAATGCGTTAATTGCGAAAAATTATGTCATTTACGCCATCTCTCAAAAAGTCCCTATGGGAGAAGAAACAGAAAAACTCGAAAAAGTTTATTACATCAATATTGGTAAACGCCAGGGAGTCTACCCTGAAACAAAGCTTCAGGTTCTTAGACGTCACTCCATGACAGATCCCCGTGACTCTCGCAAACGCTATCTCCACGAAGTAAAGATGGCCTCTTTGAAAGTGGTGGTCTCTGAAGATGAGCATGCCATGGCCATTATGCATAACAAAAATGAGCAGCTGGACTTTTTGATGAATTATCCTTCACCCATGATTGGCGATAAAATAGACATTGCTTTGAAAAAAGAACCATAACTGCTATTGGCGATTACCTTCCTCCATTGTAGATTGAATAATAGAGAGTATGAGGAAATCGCATGAAAAAATTAAAAGTAGCTGTTATTGGTGCCGGCCCAGCTGGTCTTACTGCGGCCTATACATTGGCCAAATCAGAAAATATTGATGTCCACCTTTATGAAGCGGCACCTCACGTAGGAGGAATGTCGGCCTCTTTTGATCTATGGAATCAAATTGTCGATATTGGGCCGCATCGCTTTTTTAGCTCGGACCCTCGCGTCAATGAACTCTGGCTTGAAGTTATTGAGCGCGATTATGTCATGGTTAATCGCTTAACGCGTATTTTCTACCGCAACCGATTTTTCTATTATCCCTTGAAGGCCTTTAACGCTTTATGGAATCTCGGTTTTATACGCGCCGCAATGTGCGTTCTTAGCTATGCATGGCGTCGCCTAGCGCCTTATAAAGATGAATCAAATTTTGAAGCGTGGGTAAGCAACCGTTTTGGTGATCGCCTGTACCGCATTTTTTTTAAGACTTATTCAGAAAAGCTTTGGGGGATTCGTTGCGATGATCTCGATGCTGATTTTGCAGCACAGCGAATTAAAAAACTCTCACTCTATGAGGCCATTAAAAAGGCCCTCTTTCAAGGAAAAGGCAATAAGCACAAAACACTTGTTGATCAGTTTGCCTATCCCACCAAAGGAACGGGCTCCGTCTACGAAAAAATGGCCAAAAAATTTGAGGAAAATGGGGGCAAACTTTTTCTTAAAACGCCTATCAAAAGAGTGACACTCTCAAATCATCAGGCCACAGGAATTATCCGAGAAGATGATTCCTTTGAAGACTACGATCACGTCATCTCTTCAATGCCCTTGACGTTGATGGTCTCACGCCTCGACGGTGTTCCCTCTATTGTTCAAGAGGCC
Source organism: uncultured Oligoflexia bacterium (assembly GCA_937898585.1). Lineage (GTDB taxonomy): Bacteria > Bdellovibrionota > Bacteriovoracia > Bacteriovoracales > Bacteriovoracaceae > CALDHR01. Next base: position 10,134 of record CALDHR010000136.1, on the reverse strand, counting down.
TGCTCTAAACTGAGTTTTCGCAATACCATTATTGTCTACTTACGCATTGAAGGAGAAAATCTCTTTCCCGACCAATGGCTCTATGTTCACTCAGATAATTTGGCCATGGGACGTGTGACAAATTTTAGCAATTGGACGCCTACCTTGCAGCGCGGAGAAAAAGACACTATTTTGGCCTTGGAATACTGGTGCTATGAAAAAGATGATTTCTGGAAAATGAGCAATGAAGATCTCATTAATCAGGCCACAAGAGAAATTACTGCCACGGGACTTCACAAAAACTGCCCTATCGTCAGTGGGCATGTTCTTCGCGTTAATCGCTCTTATCCCGTCTACGATTCTCTCTATAAAGAAAATGTTCAAGTCATTGAAACTTATCTAAGAACCCTCAAAGGACTTGATGTCATTGGTCGCTATGGTGCCTTTAAATATAACAATCAAGACCACAGTATTTTGATGGGTCTTTTTGCTGCAGAGAACCTCATTGAAGGCAAACTTAAAAATGATCTTTGGAGTATTAATACAGATTATGAATACCAAGAATCCTCTACAATAACTGAATCAGGACTCGTCTATTAATTTATGGAAGAAGAAAATAGCTGTAAAGGCAACTTAGAAAATCAACATCCTCCCCGTGTCCTTGTTACAGGGGGCGCAGGCTATATTGGTCAGGCCGCCGCTTACTTACTCAAGCAGGCCGGATTTTATGTAGTTGTCTTAGACAATCTTGTTAATGGCCACCGAGAAGTCGTAGAAGATGTGCTCAAGATTCCTCTCTATGTAGGAGAGATGGGTGATATTCCCTTTGTGGAAAATATTTTGCGTCAAGAAAAAATTAACAGCGTGATGCATTTCTCTGCCTACTGTTACGTGGGGGAATCAGTGAAAAACCCCGCTCTTTATTATCAAAATAATGTAAGCGAGACTCTGAAATTGCTAGATGCTATGCGTAATTGCGGCGTCAAAAAAATTGTCTTTTCTTCTACCTGCGCTACTTATGGAAATCCTAAAAAACTTCCCCTCATGGAAGATCATCCTCAAGAACCCATCAATGCTTATGGCACCAGTAAGTTGATGGTGGAACAAATTTTAAAAGATTATGAGACGGCCTATGGACTACATTCGGCCTCTTTGCGTTATTTCAACGCAGCTGGTGCTCATCCAGAATCGCTTTTTGGTGAATGTCACGTTCCCGAGACTCACCTCATTCCCCTTGTCATTGATTCGGCCCTCAAAGGAAGTACAAAGAATGCTTTGATCATTAATGGGGGAGACTATCCAACAGATGATGGGACTTGCGTGCGCGATTATGTTCACATCCTTGATTTGGCCGAGGCCCATCTCCTGGCCCTCCAATATCTCTTTGAAGAAGAAAAAAGTATTGCCCTCAACCTTGGAAGTGAAAAAGGTTACTCTATTTTAGAAGTCATTAATATGGTGGAAAAAATAACAGAAAAAAAAGTAAACTATCAGTTTGGCGAGCGACGTAGCGGTGATCCTGCTGTCTTAGTGGCCGACTCGCGTTTGGCCTATGATGTCCTTAATTGGAAAACAACCTATTCGCTGGAAGATATCATTCGTCATGCCTATGCCTTTCACCTCAAGCGTCTGGATACTTCTCTTTGAGTTCTTGAATTTTTTTAATTCGTTTTAAAATAATATTACGCCATTCTCCCTCCGGAAGCATCTTCAGCAGGTCTTTGAGATAGAGAAGACCTAAATCGTATTGATTATTTTCAGAAAGAAGTTTTGTAATAAGAGTCTTTGTTTGAAAAGGCGTTTTAGGACGCTCCATTAGAGGAAGTAAAAAACTCAAGGCCTTTTTTTTATCTTCAAGTTCCAAGAGAGTATGCATCCCTGCATAATAAAGGAGTCGGTCATCTTGAGGGTAAACTTCAAGGCCTTTTTCATAAATTTCCATCGCACCTAAATCATCATCTTTAATGACAGAAAGATAGAGGCCGCCAACAAGGTAGTTTTCATAAAAGTAGGGATGAAGTTTAGCAATACTTTTAAAACGAAGAAACATCCAAGAGTTATAATCTTTTTTTTTATAATGCTCTAGGTCACTTTCAAGGAGAGTTTCAATCCACATCAAGGAGGCCAAGAGCCGTTTTTGGCCAAAAGAGCCAAGAGAGAGAACTTCAGGAGGGAAGTTTAACTCGGTGAGTTGTTTGCTTATTTGAAAATTTGGTCGCACGGGATGAACAAGCTCTGCTAAAATGAGAAAAATAAAAGGGGTGAAAAAAAAGAGTTTCATTCTTTTAAGAATAGCGCGAGAAAAGTATTTTTCAATAAAGATAAGCAAGGAGGTCTCATGTTAGAAGTTATGGTGGAAAACCTGACTAAAAGTTATGGGAGAGGCCTCTTTGAAAGAGAGAAAAAAATAGTTCTTAAAGACATCTCTTTTGTACTTAAAAAAGAGAAAATAACTGCCCTTGTGGGTGTTAATGGAGCAGGAAAAACGACACTTATTAAATTAATTATGAAAATAATTTTCTCTGATGAAGGAAAAATTTTCTATAATGGTCTTCAAGAGGCCGCATTTAAGGAGATGAGTTTCTTGCCCGAGCGCCCTTATCTTTATATGCATCTCAAGGGGCGGGAATTTCTAGAATTTATGGGAAAGCTCTCTTTTTTGGATGACCTTACGATTAAAGAGCGCTCTTTAGAATTGGCAAAAAAACTGCACTTAGAAAAAGCATTAGAAAATCTCATTAAATCTTATTCAAAAGGAATGCAGCAGCGACTGGCCATTATCAGCACCTTCTTGGCCAGGCCTAAAATGGTTATTTTAGATGAACCTTTTTCAGGACTCGATCCTTTTGGTCGGAAAATAGTCAAGGATCTCTTACGAGAGATTAGTGAGAAAGAGAGGACAACACTTTTTTTTACTACCCATCAGCTTAGTGATGTAGAAGAGTTGGCCCAAGAAGTTTTACTTCTCGATGGTCAAAAAATTAAGTTTCATGGAGGCCTGCAAGATCTTAAAAAGAGAAATAAAAAAGAGAGCATCTTTCATGTTTTATTAGAAGAATATGAGGATATAGAAATTCTTCACCATTTATTTAGTGTCTCTTCTTTGTTTTCTGCCGAGGGAGATTTTAATTATCTTTTTGGTCCTTTTACTTCTCTTGAAAAAGATTTTTTCTTGGCCTTTCTTTATCGAGAAAAAATAAAAATAAGAGAAGTAAGGGAGGAGAAGAAAACATTAGAAGATCTTCTCTATCCAGAAGGGGGAGAAAGAAGATGAAATCAATTGTTTACTACACTCTTTTAGAACTTCACCGAGAGAGAGTATATCTTTTTACTTTTCTTATGGGATTTTTCATTGCTCTTGTATCTCTCTTGGGATCCTCACTCTCTTATCAAGTAGGTCAGATGGTGACACTAGATATAGGCCTAGGCGTCTTAACTCTTTTGATGGTAGGTCAGGCCATTTATTTTGGAGTTACAATGGTGGGAGAAGATCTTGCTTATAAAACTCTTTATATGGTTCTTCAGCGAGTAAAAAAAAGAAGAGATTATCTTTTAGGAAAAACTATTGCTCTACTTTTATTGTTATTTTTCAACCTATTAGTTTTGGGGCTTGTTATTTATTTTTTGGCCTCTTACGAAGGAGGGATGAAAATAGATCTTTATCTTTTTTCTTTAATGGGAATTTTTTTTGAATCTACTATTATCTTATTTGCTTCTGTTAATCTTACACTCTATTTTTCTCGTACCATCTCTCTTATGATTGCCATTTGTATTTATTTTATAGGTCATTCTCTTCATTCTGCTTTGGAGATTATCGAAAAAAAAGGATCTTTTTTGGAAGTTTTTTTCCTGAAAGGAGTTTTTTTCGTCTGGCCAGATTTTCATCTCTTTAACCTGAAGCAATATGTTTTATATGAGCAATTCTTGCCAGAAAACTTTCTCTCGAGGGCCTTTGCTTATGGTTTATGCTATTGCTTTTTTCTTCTTTGTCTTATGGTGATACGTTTTGAGAAAAAACAATTAGATTGAATAAAAGAGGATTAAGTACAAGATGTTGTATTTTATTTATATAAAATTTTTTAGCTCTTTAGTAGGAGCAATGCTGGGAAGCTTTGCCAATGTTCTCATCTATCGACTCCCCCGAGAAGAAAGTCTTTTAACTCCAGGATCACATTGCCCTCATTGTGAGAAAAAAATTCCTTTCTATTTAAATATTCCCGTGTTGAGCTTTCTTCTTTTAAAAGGAAAGTGTCATTTTTGTACTAAAGAGATTCCGCGCTCCTATTTTTGGATAGAACTCATTTCTTTAACTGTGGCCTTCTTTTGGGCCCCTTCTTTTATAACGGCCTATTCCCTTTATGAATTTTTTTTTAAGATGACTGTTTTTGTCTCTTTTTTATCCATCATTATCATTGATTTAAAACATCACATTATTCCCAATGAAATAAACTTGTACCTCGGAATGATTTTTCTCATGCAGGGAATTTTCTTTAAAAGCTATTCTTTTTATCTCTATGGATTTCTTATTGGTTTTCTTCTTCCCGCTTCTGTGGCCGGTTTTTTTTATTGGAGAAGAAAAGTGATGGGACTTGGAGGAGGAGATATTAAGCTCTATGCCGTTTTAGGGCTTATCCTTGGGCCTTACGGCATTATGATGAATATTTTCTTCAGCTGTTTTCTTGGCGCCATTATTGGACTTATCCTTATGTATACTCACAAAATTCAACGAGAAACCCATCTCCCTTTTGGACCGGCCATTATTTTTGTGGCCTTCTTTCAACTATTCTTTCCTGACGCGATTACTTTTCTTAGCTCTCTTCTCTTTAGGTTTTGAAAAAAGTCAAGAGCGGTGAAAAAAAGGCCTTATTTATAAATTTAATTTATTTGATTAAGGTTTAAGCTAGCGACCGAGAACTAGCAAGAGGGTATAATTTTGGCACAGAGTTCTTCGAGAATTTCAGACATAATGAAGATTATCTTTAAGGTTGGGGCCAATCACCTTATTGGGATTGATGTAGGCTTTAGCTCTATCAAAGTCGCTGAAGTTATTCGCTCAGGAAAAAAATTTCAATTAGTAAATTTTGCCTACGAAGACTTGCCAGAGGGTTCTATTATTGACGCTGAAATTCATCAACTTCCTGAGGTGACAACAGCACTGATTAATTGCTTTCAAAAATCTGGTATTAAAAATAAAAATGTCGTTCTTGGCCTTTTTGGTCCCAGTAGTACCATGTTTAAGAAAGTGGAAATATCTCAGGGAACTAAAGATGAAATGGAAGATCAAATCTTCTGGGAGGCCGAACAATATCTTCCTTTTGATAGTGAAGATGCCAATATCGCTTACCATATGGTGGGAGAAAATGAAGGGGGAGGAATTATTGTTATTGTGGCCGCAGCTAAAAAAGAAATGGTTAAGGTATACAGTGACTTAGTTGAAATGTCTGGTCTAACTCCTCATGTTTTTGATTTAAACTTAATGAGTATTTCTAATTTGTATGAAGTGACGGCATCTGAGGATGAGAAAAAAGAAAATCCCAATACGCTGTTTGTTGACTTTGGTGGGCAATACACCAAACTTATGCTGCTTAAAGAAGGTATTCCTGTTTTTTCAAGAGAAATTAATCTTGGCGGTTACAATATAACAGAAGATATTCAGCGAAAAATGGGCATTACTTTTTCCGAAGCAGAAAATTTAAAAATTTTTGGTGATGGGCAAGGAAATTACCCCGAAGATATCTTAACCATCATGGCCAGTAATATGAGTAATGTTATTGGCGAGATAAAAAAAACTATTTCTTTTTATATGACAACTGTCAATCAAGATAATATTCATTTTTGTTATATAACAGGAGGCTCATCGCTTCTTCCTGGTTTGATCGATAAATTAGCAGAGGCCTTAGAGGTTAAGGTTAAATTATTTGATCCCTTGGCAAAAATGTCTATTTCAAAAAAAATAGAAAGTGAGGCCTTAGATAATTTTGTCCGCTACAGAGGTGCAACAGCGCTAGGGCTGGCCTTGAGGGAGATTAATGAATGATAAAGATTAATCTTCTTTTAGAGAGAAAAGCATTTCGGATGCCCGTTATCCTAGGTTTTGACTTAGGGTTGTTAAATTTTAAATGGATTATTTTTGTCGTCATTTTTCATTTCATTGCTCTTCCTATTATTAAAGGTCGTCTTGATTCAGAAATTAAATTAACTCAAGAAGAATTTAATAAAACTAGTAGCTTTTTGCGTGAGTTACAAAAAAAAGAAAGTGACTTGGCCCTTTTTTCTGACTTGGCCCTTAAGCTTGAGAAAAATGAAGTAGCTCTAAAAGAGAAACTAGAAGTTATTAAAAAAATTATAAAATTTAAAAAAAATCCAGATCAGTTGATGCTCTATATTGCAAAAAATATTCCAGAAGACGTTTGGATTGAAGAGATGAATTTAGAAAATGAATCTCTTGTTATTGTGGCCTATTCCAAGTCTTATAAAAGCATTGGTATTTTTATTGAAAAATTAAAAAAATCAATATTTTTTGAGAACAGTGTACGCTTAGAGAGCTCAAAGACAATTACATCATCAAGTAACTCTTATCGCTATGAGGCCTTTACCTTGGCCATGAGTATTGTGAGATATAATTAATGAAGATTTTATCAAGTATATTTTTATCTCAGTTTCACTTTGTTATTCTTATTAACACTATCTATAATGGTTATTTTTTTTATCAAGAAGGTGATATTCAGTTAAGAGATCTTCAAGAAAGAGAAGCAAATTTATTTGCTAAAATAAAAATAGCTAAAAGTAAAATAGAGAAATCAAAAGAGGTAGAAGAAGACTACGAGTCTAATAAAGTTCGACTGAATAATATGATTGGGCAAATTGAACAAGTTCAAAGAAAACTTCCCGATACAGTAAATGATACAGAAGTGTTAGATCTCTTTTCAGAGGAAGCAAAAAAAATAAATATCTCAGGCGTTCAGCAAAGTCCTCAAAAAGAAGAAAATAAAGAATTTTATTTTTCTAAGCAGTATCAATTTAAAGGGGTTGGGACATTTTTGCAGATTCTTCTCTTTTTTGAATCCTTGTCAGAAAAAGATCGTCTTTATAATGTAAGAAATTTAAAAATAACGAAGTCTAAAGAAAAATCAAAAGGGCGTTATCAGCGTTTAGATTTCACCTGTTTAATTGAGGCCTTTCGATACAATCCTGAATACTCTAATGATATAAGAAAAGACCTAGAAAGCACGCCCAGTAAAAAAGATATTTCACCAACAAATAAAAAGAAACCTTCTCCTGGAGCTAAGAGAGGTGGTGATGCATAAAATAGTATTAATATTTTTTTATTCTATCCTCTTTCAGCAACTTCTTTATGGAAATGAAGGATTTAGAGAAATTAATATGTCTCTTGAAAAAAGCAAAATACCCGATCCACTCTCTTTAAGAGATCCCTTTAATGCACCTATTTTAGTAGCGCCAGTAGATATTGATGAACAGCAGGGATTTTTAAAAGATGGAGTTTTTACTAATATTAGAACTGTTGGTGAACTAGAGGTGGGGAGCTTAGAAATTAGCGGTGTTGTTATTGGTAAAGAGAGAAGGGCCCTCGCTAAATCAAAGACGGGAGAGACGATTATTTTAAAAGAAGGAATGCTTCTTGGAAAAGATAATGCTGAAATTAAGGCCATCTTGCCTGGCGGAATAATTTTAGTAGAAAAAATTATCAATGTTTATGGGCAAGAAGAATATTTAGAGACGGTAATCCCAGTGAACAAGGGTATTGCTCGCAAATAACTAATAGAGAGTGTGAGATGAAAAAATTTTTTTTCCCCATGAAGATGTTGTTTTTTCTGGTGATCTTTTCTTCTCTTTGCTTTGCAGAAGAGCAAAAAGATGAAAGATCGGAGGATACGGCCAATTTAACTTCAATTGACTTTGTTCAACGAGGTGAGATCTCTCAATTAGTTTTAACCTTTGATAGAAAAGATATTGCCGCAGAAAAAATACATAACAAAGAAGATAAACAGATTCTTGTTGATTTAAAAAAAGTAAAGTCAACAGATCGAGTTCTTCGTCCTTTTGATACCTCTGAATTCTCAGGAGCGGTGGTTTTTGTCTCTCCTTATCGAAGAAAAGAAGAAAAAAATGTTGTTCGCATTGCCCTTCAATTGAGAGATAATATTCGCTCTGCATTGGAGAAAAGAGGAAACAAAATTATTGTTAATCTTGAAAATCGCTTTGGCTCTTTTAGTGAGCAAGATTTATCTAAATTTCAAGAACAAGAGAAAATGGCCAACTTAGGGCAAAGCACAGATGTCATTCTTGCACCTAAAAGCGATAAAATTGAAGATATTTTAGAAAATCTTACTTTCTCAGGTGATAAAAAGTATGTGGGGAAAAAAATATCTTTTAACGTGAAAGATATTAATGTGGAAGATCTTCTCAAAATGATTGCTGATACGTCGGGCTTTAATATTATTCTCGATGAAGACGTAAAAAAAAGTGCTCCTTTAACACTGAATTTGGCCGATATCTCTTGGGATCAAGCTCTTGATACTATTTTAAATATTAGTAAACTTTCGGCGAGGAGAAGTGGTAATATTCTTTTAGTAACAACGCAAGTGAAGGCCGCTGCAGAAAAAAAACTACAAGAATCAATGATGAAAACAGAGCAAGCTCTCGAGCCACTTGTCACAAGAATTTTTCCTATTAGCTATGCCGATGCAAAAGATCTTATTGCAAATCTTAAAGAATATGCCACCCAAGGAAGAGGAAGTATTAGTTTTGACAAAAGAACAAACTACATAATTGTTAAAGATACAGTGGATGCCATTGAGAGAATGAAAAAGATTATTGAAAATCTTGATACTCAAACCCCTCAAATCCTTATTGAGGCCAAAATTGTAGAAGCTCAAGAAGGATATGGAAAAGAATTGGGACTCGCCAATGGGTTTAAGGTTGGCTACGATCCTGTTGGGCCACTGCGCGAAGAAGTCGGTCCTGGTCTTAGTTTTTCTTCTATTTCAGAGTCTTCTGCGGGAGGCCTCTTAGGTGTAACTGTAAGTGCTTTTAAACGTCTTGTTGGTCTTGATTTTAAATTACAAGTCTTAGAAAGTGAGTCAAAAGTTAAAATTATCTCTAGTCCTAAAGTAACCACGGAAAGTAATAAAACGGCCACCATTACATCAAAAGAGACAACTTCTTATGCCAGTAGGGCCACCACCACAGCGGCCTCTGGAACGGGAGCTGAAGGGGAAGATCAAGCAGGACTTGTGACCTTTGAATCAACAGACATTAGTTTAAGTTTAGAAGTAACACCGAAAGTGACAAATGAAGGTGCTATTTCGATGGAAGTGAAGGTGGATAAAGGAACTTTTGGAGCAAGACCCTTTGCCTTTGCTCCGCCAGATAAAATTTCAAGCTCTATTAATACAAATGTGTTGGTGGATAATGGCTCTACGGTGGTTATTGGTGGAATTTTTTCCAATGTCCAAACAGAAGATCACTCAGGCGTCCCCTTCTTAAAAGATCTTCCTCTTGTGGGATGGCTTTTCAGAACTGCTTATAACCCCACGATTTCGAAAAAAGAGCTGGTGATTTTCCTAACTCCTCGCATCCTCAATCAAAAAGAAGCTGGTCTTGAAGATGTGGCCATAGGAGAAGTTCTATGAAGCAAAAATCTTCTTCGGCCATGATAGAGCGCTATGAAGAAAGATTAAAAAAAGATAAACGCTCTTTGAGTTATGCCCCCCTCGCCGATCTTTATCGCAAAAATGGACTTTTTGATAAGGCCCTTGAAACCCTTAAGCAAGGACTGACTTTTCACAGTGATCATCAGCTTGGCAGGCTTGTTTTGGCCCGAGTCTACTTTGATGAAGGAAAGATTGAATTTAGCTATAAAATATTAAGACCTCTTGTTGAAGGAGATCCTTTGGATTTTCTTCTCCACCAACTCTATGCTCCTATTTGTGAGGCCTTGCAATTAAAAGAAGAGGCCCTTAAAAGTTACAAAGTTCTCCTCTATGAGAGACCACAAGAAAAAAAGTTTCAAGAAAAAGTGCGGGAGCTAGAAGAAGAAACACAGAGTGATTGGAAGGAGAAGCTAGAGGAGAAATCTTTTGCTGATCTTCTTGTAAGAAAACCTTCTTTGAAGGAGGAAATAAAAGAAGAAGA
>CALDHR010000135.1 GCA_937898585.1 uncultured Oligoflexia bacterium | reverse complement strand
ACATGACCATAAAAAAGGAAATCAAAATGGGGAAAACAACAAAATTAATTGCAGTTCTTTTAGTTTCAAGTAATGTCTTTGCAGGAGGTGGTATTATCTCTTCAACAAGCAAAGCAGCGCTTAGGGGAACAATGACAACAACATCGACACCTGCCACAACAACATCTGTGCCCTCGTCAACGACATCGACACCAAGTTCATCAACCACATCATCGGGAGCATCAACAACAATGACCCCGGCAAATTGTTCAGTTCATGTAACAATGTCAGTGGATGGGAGTTATGATCAATTTCTAGATGAGTTTCAAAGAGGTCTTAGAAAAGGTATTCAGATTGGAAGAAAGGCCGCTCAAAATCAAAACAATAGAAGTTTTTAGTCTATAGTGACTTACTTTTAAAAGAGAGAGCATTTTCTGAGAAGAATCCTCTCTCTTTTTATTTTCAATAAAACTATCACTTATTTGCAAAAATCTTCATACTCACTTTTTGTCATTAAAATTTCGCGATTAAGAATCGCTTTTTTCACCTTCACCAAAAACTGTCCTTCGGCATCGCTATTGATGATCTCAGGAGAATTAACAGCATCATCATTAATTTTTTCTACCACACCGCTGCAAGGCGCATAGAGATCGCTTACAGACTTTACTGATTCCACCACGCCAAAGGCCTCTCCTTCTGTAAGCTCGCGCCCAACATCGGGAAGTTCAAGAAAAATAATATCGCCTAGAGAGTTTTGAGCGTAATGGGTAATTCCCATAGTGGCCGATCCCGCCTCATCCATTTCAATCCATTCGTGTTCTCGCGTAAAAAGTCTTTCGTTATTGCTCATGATGGTTATCCTTTTTATTTTTATTTATTTCTTTTTTTTTGTAAGAAAATTGCGTCCTTTGACCACTACTGCTTTTTGTCTTGCGCGGCGAATTTCCACCCAAAAAGAATCTTGTGTTTTAAATTCTTTATCAACAGAAGCAATAGCAATGCCGTATCCTAGTGTGGGAGAATGTCCCCCCGAAGTAATTTTTCCCACCGCTTTAGTGTCATTTGTCACATCATCGCTACGAAAAATCAACGCTCCTTCCCGCGCAATAGAACGGGCCGGCGCCTCCTCTAAAGAGAGTTTTAATTCGCATTTTTGTGTTTGGTGATTCATAAGGGCCTGCTTGCCCACAAAATCTTCTTTTTCAAAATTCACCACAAAAGAAAAATGACAGTCTAGTGGTGTGACGTCTTCGCTTATTTCATGGCCGTAAAGAGGAAGATGTGCTTCAATTCGCAAAAGATCGCGTGCTCCTAATCCACAAGGAACACCTCCCTTCTCTTTAAGATTGCTCCAGAGAAAAGAAGCAAGACGAGAGTCTCCTCCTTTCGCAGCATAGAAAATCTCGACTCCCTTTTCTCCTGTGTAACCTGTCTTCGCTAAATAACATTTCTCTCCTTGAAGAGTAATTTCTTTAAACTCAAAGGGTTTCATTTCTTTGAGCTGAAGATCACCAAAAGATTTCTCCATCACATCAAATGAAGTGGGCCCCTGAACAGCAATAATTCCCCAATTGGCCGAATCATCAATTAAAACACAATCAAAAGATTTTTTTTCAAGAATGGTTTTTATGTGCTGAAAATCTTTTTCAACATTAGAAGCATTTACACAGATAAGAAAATGATCTTCTGCTATTTGATAAAAGATAATATCGTCGAGAACTTTGCCCTTCTCATTGCAAAGCATAGAGTATTGGGCCTTTCCATTTTTTAGAGAAGAGACATCACTTACGACGAAATATTGCAGGGCCTTCTTCGCCTCTTTTCCCGTGAGAAAAAATTCACCCATGTGAGAGACATCAAAAAGGCCTGTTGCCTCCCTCGTGGTCTTTACTTCATTTACAATAGAGCTGTAATGAATGGGCATCTCATAACCCGCAAAGGGAGCCATATGAGCGTTGTCTTGACGATGGAGAGCATCGAGGGGAAGTTTTAAAGTCATAAAAATATCTCAACTCTTTTGTTGTCTGCAAGCTTGAAGAAGGTTTTGGGCCAAACCCAAGATAGTCATTGGGCCGACACCACCTGGGACAGGGGTGATGTTATCAACAAGGGGGGCCACTGAAGAAAAATCTACATCGCCGCAATAACTATTGTCATCCAGTTTATGAATCCCCACATCGATAAGAGTTATAGGTCTTTGAGGATCTCTTTTGGGTAAAAAATCAGCTGTAAAAAACTTAGCTTGTCCTGTGGCCAAGACAATAATATCGGCGCAAAGAAGATGCTCTTTTAAATTTTTTGTCTGACGGTGACAGATGGTTACAGTGGCACCTAGCTTGAGAAGTTCAAGGGCCAGGGGCTTTCCCACAAGTGGTCCTTTGCCAATAATCGTGACATTTTGACCTTGGAGAGGAATGTTGTATCCCTTCAGTAGCGTGATAATTCCGCGAGGTGTGCAGGGAGAAAGGCCGTCATGTTGTTCCTTGGCCAGCTGACCCATGCTATTGATGGTTAGCCCATCGACATCTTTGGCGGCAGGAATGAGTTCAATGAAATGAGACGTTCTATGCCTCAAGGCCTGAGGCAAAGGAAGCTGCAATAAAATACCGTGCACCTCTTTATCTTTGGCGGCCTGAAGAAGACTCTTTGAGAGATCTTCCTCTCTGACATCGTGAGGAAACTTCACAATCTGGCAAAGGGCCCCTATATTATGAGCAAAGCGCTGTTTATTTTGGGTGTAGATTTGAGAGGGGACATCATCACCCACGAGAAAAATAACTAACTTAGGAATAACTCGAAGAGAGGTGACTTCTTCTTTTAATATCCTTTGCCATTGAGAAACCATCTCTTTTGCTTTAAGAAGTCTATAAGTCATTTTTATTCATCGCTTTTTTTGGGTTATTGAAATGAAACTCTTTCTCCATTATTTCCTCCTTTTATGTCAATACCTAGGGCTTGTTTTTGTGACTCTTTGTCTCATTTCAGGTCTCTTTAAGGGAGATTATGGTAAGCTAGAACTCATTGAGTTTGTGGGAGGGGGAGCTCTTTTTTATTTATCTCGCTCTTTTTTGTCCATTATCGCTTCTCGCTAAGTTTTTCACAACAACAAGAGGGGGCCCTGCGTTGTATATTCTAGGAATTGATCCAGGTTCGCGTGTTATGGGTGCCGCTCTCCTTGAGGTGAAAAACAGAAAAGTGAACTATTGCTTTTCTCAAACCTATACTTTTAAAGAAAAAGATTTCTTTGGTCGTCTCGAAGGAATAAAAAAATCTCTCAAAGAACTTCTCTCTAAGTGTCCTCCCATTCATCACTTTGCTCTTGAGTCATTGATTTTTGTAAAAAACCCCAACTCTCTGGCCAAGTTGGCCCAGGCCCGCGGAGTTATTCTCTCTGAGATTCTCGAAAAAAATAAGGCCGCTTCTTGCTTCGAATACGCTCCCAATTTAGTAAAAAATATGAGTTCTGGCTTTGGTCATGCCTCTAAAGAGAGTGTGGCCCTTTTTTTGCGTTATTACCTGAAGGTAGAATCCTTTGCCTCCACCGATGAAAGTGATGCGGTGGCCATTGCTCTTTGTCATATTTTTCAGCAACGACTCGATAGTCAAACTCAAATTCAACCACAAGGAGATCAGCATGTTCGCTTATATTGAAGGGACAGTGATAAGCAAAAACGCTACGTCTCTTGTCATTAAAACCCAAATGGGTTTAGGCCTTAGAGTTTCTGTGCGAAGCACTTTCTCTGTAGGCGAATTTGTGGCCCTTCATCTCACTCACATTCAAAAAGAAGCGGCCAGTGATCTTTATGGATTTGAAAACTTACTGGATAATGAATTTTTTGAACTTCTGCTCACTGTCAAAGGTGTTGGCCCCAAAGGCGCCATGAATCTTATGCGCCATCAAGAGCGAGGGACCCTTGTTGAATCCATCATTGCCGGAGAGGCTAAAAGCATTTCTCAAAGTAAAGGGGTGGGGGTAAAAATGGGGCAGAATATTGTTTTTCATTTACAAGAAGTGCTTTTAAAGCAAGATTATGCTCATCTAAGAGAGGGGAATGTCACACATTTTGGTGATGTTATTGATTCACTAAAGGCCTTAGGGCTCAAGGAAGAACAGTTTCTCCCTCTCCTAAAGAAGCAACAAAAAGAGTCCATGGATAATCCTCAAGAGATGATTAAATGGGTGTTAAGGGAATTGAGCTAAATGGAGCTAGACCATCATCAGCAGGAACAGTATCAAGAGCAATATCAAGACCAACAGCTTCGCCCACAGAATTTTTCCGATTTTATCGGTCAGCAAAACACCGTTGAAAATCTCAATTTGATGCTTCAGTCGGCCCAAATGGAAAATCGTCCTATTGACCACATTCTTTTTGCCGGCCCTCCAGGCCTTGGAAAAACATCTCTCTCCATGATTGTCTCTTCTCTGCAAAAAGGGCGCGTTCATCTGACAACAGGTCCTGCCCTTACTAAAAAATCAGATCTTGCCTCTATTGTGGCCTCTCTTGGAAGTTGTGATGTTCTCTTTATTGATGAAATTCACCGGCTAAATTTGCCCATCGAAGAGATGCTCTATTCTGTGATGGAAGATTTTCGCCTCGATATCATTTTAGGCCAAGGAACAAGTGCGCGCGTCATGCCTATGCCAGTGGCCCCTTTCACCCTCATTGGCGCCACCACTAAGCTAGGGCAGATTTCCACGCCTCTTCGCGAGCGCTTTATTGGGCAATATCAATTTGCTTTTTACACACCTTTTGAGCTGAAAATTATTATTCAAAAAAATGCTCTCAAACTAAAAGTTAATCTATCCGAAGAGTCTCTTGATCTTCTCGCAAGCTGTGCGCGGGGAACTCCTCGAGTGGCCAATCGCATTTTGCGGCGCGTGCGCGATTTTGTGGTGGTGAACAAGCTCAAAGAGGTTCATCTGCCTCATGTGAAAGAAGTGCTGCGTTTACTGGAGTTAGGAGAACAGGGATTACAAAGGATGGATCAAAAAATTCTCTTTTATATGGGGGATGTTTTGCAAGGACGACCAGTAGGGCTTGAAGCGCTAGCGAGCTATCTTTCAGAAGATAAGCAGACCATAGAGGATGTCTATGAGCCCTATTTGATGCAAATAGGATTTATTGCAAGGACACCTCGAGGGAGAGTTTTAACAGAAGAAGGAAAGAAATATTTGCGCAGAATCTCTCTTAAAAGTTGATTCTTTTGCCTTGTGGCATTGATTTTGCGTTTTACTTTTATAATAAGGACGGGGCATAGTGACCTCTTGGTTTTGTAAAAAAGAGTAATTTATTATGTTATATCAGCGAACATTGGCCAAAGAGGCCCAAGTTACAGGAATAGGACTGCACTCTGGCAAAAAAGTGACGTTAAAACTCTATCCAGCTAAGGCCGACAGCGGCATTATTTTTCGCCGGATCGACTTAGAAAATGCTCCTGAACTAAAGGCCGTCGCCCAAAATATTGGGGCAACGGAAAATGCCACCACTCTTGGAAGTGGAAGCAATGTAATTCATACGGTGGAGCATCTTCTCTCTGTTCTCTATGCCTTTGGTATCGATAACATCTACTGCGAAGTTGATGGCCCAGAGATTCCCATTATGGATGGATCAGGTGGTGCCTTTGTTTTTCTTCTTAAAGAAGCAGGCCTTTGTACGTTAAGTGCCCCCAAAAAATTTCTTATGGTTTTGCGCCCTGTACGCGTTGAGATGGATGACAAATGGGCGGAAATCGCTCCTGCTCCTAAACTGATGGTGGATTCCACCATTATTTTTGCCCATCCTAAAATTAAAACCCAAAGAAAGATTTTTAATTTTTCTTGTGAACAGTTTATCAATGAAATTTGCCGCGCTCGAACGTTTGTGCTTCTTAAAGAAGTCGATGGCCTAAAACGCAGGGGACTCGCCAAAGGTGGCTCTCTTGATAATGTGGTGGTTCTCGATGAGTTTTCTGTCATGAATGACGATGGAACCCGCTTCTCCGGTGAATTTGTCCGCCACAAAATCCTCGATACCATTGGCGACTTATCACTTCTTGGCCATGAACTCGTGGGCCGTGTGACTACTTATAAATCAGGGCACAACCTGCACGCCAAACTTTGCCAAAAAATCCTCTCAGATCCTACCTGCTACAAAATTGTCGATGCCGACGAGCTTCTCCCCGAAACCCTTGAGGCCTTTG
>CALDHR010000134.1 GCA_937898585.1 uncultured Oligoflexia bacterium | reverse complement strand
CCTCCTACGCATTGAAGGGCCGCAGGTTTGGTTGTTTACTCTCCTCTCTCTGGCAAAATTTTTGTTATTAGTCGTGGATCCATGAGAGATAGTGGACGCCATTATCCTTATAATTGGGAAGATAATTTTAGCTCCTTATCAAAAACTGTTACGCTTGAAGGAAGAGAAGAAGAGGTTCATACAGGTTTTTTTGATGCAGCAACAAGTTCACTTGAGCATCCAGAGGGAATTCTCGTACAGCTAGAGAAGTTACAGAAAAAATTAGGTATTAAATATGCTGATACTCCCATCGTCTGTTCGGGCCACAGTCGTGGTGGTCCCATTGCTCAAATTGTGGCGGGGCAACTCAGATCAGAGCAACGAGTGGAAAATCCCGTCAATGCCCTTGTTTTCTCCTCTGCTAAATGGAAAAAAAGAGAAGAGATCGATGTTGCTCAGCGCGACTTATCAGTGGCCATGCAAGGCGATCCCGTTACCTATATTCCTCTTGGATCTATTGATGCTGGAAATATGAATAAGATAAAAGATGCCATTAATAGAATCAATATTGAGGAGCTCCACGCGGAAATCAAGGACGGAGAGATTAATTTTGCAGGACTTAAAAATCTCATGCTAGGACAGGCCGTTTTTTCTGATTTTTATCGCAAATATTTTAGCAAAGTGACCAATCAAATAGAAGAAATTCTCTTTACTCCGCTTAGAGAAATGTTGAAAAGGCCTGAGTTTCAAGACCTTAAAAATAGGCTATTGACAAAAGAAACCATGAAAGAGGCATTGCTTGAAGTCATTCAAAGGTTAACAGGGTACAAAAGCACAGTCCCTCTCAAAGTTGTAAAAAGCTCTGAAGCTTTGAAGAAAAAATGGCAAGAAAATCACGCAAAGATGATTGAGCGGTTTAACTCTCTCCAAGGACAAGAAAGTCCAACATTCACTCAATACGCGAGAAATGTTGAGGTCTTTAAACACTTTCTCTCACTTTTTAAATTCTCCCTTGTGGCCCATCTCCATGCAGGTGATGTTCACGATGTAGAAGTTAAAAGAGAGGACGGAACCTCTTATCATGTTTATGGCGGTGTTTATTCTCCGGATGTTCTTCCAACTTATGAGGAATTACAAGCAATAGAAGCTAATTGGACAGAAAACAGTCGATTTTTCAATGATATGTTGAAGAAAGTTTTTGATGCGCATAACAGTAATGATAACGCTAGGCCAAGACTTCTAGAGGGACCTCCTGAGAGACCCTCAACTCCTGAAGCAGTAGCAAGTGACAGCTACCTCAATCAGCTTTGGCATCTTTGGGACAATGGAAATGTCATAACAGCAGGGATTGTTAGGGCCGCGGCCAACCCTCTTCTCGTTGTCAATGCTGTTTTCCCTGCAATAGGCGCTGCGGTTTGGAGAGGAGCTGGAGGAGGTGCCCAATCTAAAGTGTTGGCGGCCGTTGTGCGAAATGCAGTGCTAGAAAGTGAGCTGGATGCTGTTTTAGAAGTTTTGCCAAGTATTCTTACAAAAAACTTTGAGTTTCCTTTTGATTTAACTCAAATCATTCGTGATTTTAGAGATTCTCCTCTAGCAAAAGACATTATAGAGATCTTACAAGGAATTTTTAAACAAATGAATACATCCTTTCCTGCTGGAGGACCGGAAAATATACCGCGTTTATCTAAGTTTATTGAGGCCTTGAGCTCTCCTCCTGTCTTTAATGACATAAGGCCTGAAGGAAATTCCGCTTTGGAAGTTTTCACTTACAAGTATTTCTATGGATTTAATATTTCTGACTTAGTCATTGAATTTGATTCTACGAAAGAGATAACAAGAGAGAGAAAAGTAAAGCTAGATGATCTAGGAGAAAAATTTGTAGAAGATCTCGATCTCGACAAGCTTAAAGACGGCCTTCGTGAAATTTTTGAAGCGGATTTTCCTGCACAAGCTGACTATGATAATTTTTCTCGTTATTTTAAGAGGCGAGTACCACCAAATAAAGAGTAGACTTAGTTTACTTCTTAGTTTACTCTTAACCTCATGGGTGAAAAAAAAATTAACATTCACGAAGCAAAAACTCACTTATCTGAATACCTCAAGGAACTCAAGGAGGGAGATAAAATTATTCTTTGTAATAGAAATATTCCTATTGCAGAAATTATCCCACTGGCCACAAAGAAAAAAGGGCCAAGACCAATAGGATTAGCAAAAGATAA
>CALDHR010000133.1 GCA_937898585.1 uncultured Oligoflexia bacterium | reverse complement strand
CCGATCTAGCACTGCCCCCTCTCCCCTCAAAGCTTCCGAAATTAAAAATCTCTTTCCTCCCACCGAAGCATCGTGAAGCGTCGTCGGGTGAAACTGCACAAACTCCATATTAATAAGCGACGCCTGTGCCCGCTTGGCCATGGCCATTCCATCGCCGCGCGATCCTTCTGTGTTCGTGTGATTGAGGTAAATGGCCGAAAGACCGCCAGTCGCCAAAATAACTTTTTTACTCAAGACTTTTATCACTTCATTTTTTACTCCATCGAGTAAGTAGGCCCCCACCACTCTCTTTTTTTCATAGCGCTGCTTGAGAGATATTCCGTGATGTTCCGGCGTAATGAGGTCAATGGCCGTATGTTCTGTAAGAATGGTAATGTTGGAAAAAATATTCTTCGTTGTAATAAAGTTAAGCAAGGCAAGCTCTAGTGTTTTTCCTGTGTGATCGCCATGATAGAGAATGCGGGGTAAGCTATGGGCCGCTTCTTTCGTGTAAAGAAGATCACCTTTTTCATCGCGAGCAAAAGAGGGATTAATGGTCTCCAGAAGAAAACTGCGAAAAATCTCTTCCCCTCTTTCTTGCAATAAAGAAATAATGGATTCACTAGAAGTCTGAGAGCTGGCGGCCTGAATATCAAAGGAAAAAAAATCATCACTTTTTTTAGGATGAATGATTCCTCCTTGGGCCCAAAAAGAGTTGCAATCTTCTGGACGCTTAGCGCGCGTCACTAATAAGATTTTGAGGTGAGGTTTGAGAAGGGAGAGATTAATGGCCGCCGTTAAACCAGCAACTCCTGTGCCTAGAATTAAAACATCTGTTGTCATCATCAATTAGCGCCTCATCTTTAGAGAGAAATCAACGGCAGGCGGGTTATGGGTAAGGGCGCCCATACTAATGGCATCAATTCCCTGTTGCAAAAAGAGGGAGAGGTTATCAAGATTCAGTCCACCAGAAAGCTCATAAGTAACTCCTGGCCTTTTAAGTAAAACGGCCTCTTTAATCATTTCAGGGGTGAAATTATCTAACATAAGATGTTTGACCGATTCTGATAAGGCCATCTCTAATTCTTCAATATTGTGGATTTCCAAAACAATAGGCGTATAAAAACCGCACTGCTGGCGAAAATAAGTAAGGGCCTCTTTGAGACCGCCCAATAAAACTTTGTGGTTATCTTTAATCATGAGAGCATCTGTTTGACTAAAACGATGATTTTTTCCTCCGCCCACAGTGACGGCATATTTTTCTAAAAAGCGAAAAAGGGGCGTTGTTTTGCGCGTGTCCAAAAGGGCCACGCCTTGAAAACCAAGTTCATCCATCCTTGCTCTTACTTTATAAGTGGCCGTGCTGACAGCAGAAGAGCGCGAAAGTAAATTGAGGGCCAGTCGTTCTCCCATGATGGCATCTTGCATGGGAAGCAAAAAAGAAATTGTCTGAACATCGCCTTTTTTAAGATGAAAAAAAGACTGCCCTTCAAGCTCTTTAAGAGACGAGATTTTCTCTTCATTGGCCTCATTCATCCAGCTAAAGACGCGGCAAAAAAAATCAATCCCCGATAAAAGAAGGGGCGATTTTATTTTTAAATCACAAGTAATGAGCTCTTCTGAAAAGGAGCGAAGATAAGAGAAACTCGCCACATCATCACTAAGCTCTTTTTTAATCATCTCATCCAATAAAATATTCTGTCTCATAAAGCACTCTCTTGATTTTCAATGAGTTAGCACTATAACACTGGCCTTATTTCTTGCAGCAAAAAAGAAGATGAAAATCATTCTCCACCTCTTGCTTTCTTTGATGCTTCTTCACTCTGTTGCCAATTCTCCCAAGAGAGCTCCCCAACGAAAACCCAAAGAGAGCATAAAAAAAGAGTTGGCCCATAAGCTCCTTGATGGTTTTGTCATGGGAAGCGCTGGTTCTCTTCCTCCCCTCATCTACAAAAAATATCGAGATCTTGCGCTCCTGCATCTCTTTACTCCTTCGGGGTTACACTTTACTTCTTTTTTGCGACCTCTCAAGCTTACTCAAAAAATTTCATTTTCTTTTTTTAAAGGTCAAGGGATAACTCTCTTTTCGTTTCTTCTGCTTTGTTTCTCTTTTTTGATTTTTTATCTGCCCAAGCTCTATTCACTTAAAAGAATTGTTCTTCTGCGCTTTTGTCGCTCTCTTTGTCTCTCGCTAGGCAAAGTTAAAATCGACAGCTATCTTTTTTTTCTTCTGGTGATGACACTAGATCTCTTAGTGGGAACTTATCAATACAGTCCGGGAAGCTTTAGTTATAGCTTCCTCTTTTTAGGTATTATCTATCTTTTTAAAGATCGTCCTCTCTGGCAAATCTCCCTTGCTTTTTATTTAGCGCAACTTCTTGCAAGCTTTTTTACCCAAGAACAGCTTCCTTTTCTCACCTTGTTTTTTGGCCCCCTCCTTACCGCCTTATTTACTTTTCTCTTTCCTCTTTTTATCCTTCTAAAGATACTCTCCCCTCTCTATCTTTTCTCCTGGCCAATCCTTCTCTTTCATCAATTAGTTCTTGGCTCCCACTTTCTCTGTGATTTTTCACCTCGCCTCTTTACAGACACTTTTTTACTTTTGCCCCTTTTTCTCTTTTTCTACGCCCTTTACCAAAAGAAAATTTCTTTAAAAATGGTCTCTTTTGCGTCAATTCTTATTTATCTAAACTCTCCCTCCCTCTGCTTTTCATCAAAAGAGTCACCTCTCTTTACCAGCAACCATCTTCGTCCCTATCCCCTTGCCAGTTTTGTTCATAAAGAGCAGTTCTCCTCTTTTTCTATTCAAAGAAAATTCGACGATGGATCAAGCTGCCGAGAAAAAAACCTTAACTCCATGCAGACTCTTTTCTGGAGTTGCCGAAAACCCCAACTGCGCGAAAGAATCTTGCTTAAAAGTGAAAAAAGGGCCATGCTCAGCTCCTTTTAAAAGGATCCCTAAATGGAGCAATTGGCCCTCAAACTCAATAAGAAAACATTTTTTTCCCAGTACTGGCAGAAGAACCCCCTTTACGCCCAAGAGGCCTTTGCTGTCACACTTCCCCTCTTTGATAAAAAATTCTTTCTTGAAAAAATTGTTTTTGAAGAATTGCTCCCTTCACGTCTTGTTCTCAATGAAAAAGAACTTCTTGAAGATGATATTATGCCCTCCACATTAAAGGATCTTCATTCAAGTAAAACACCTTACACGCTCCTTGTTAACGATCTCGATAAACTTCTCGAAGAAGAAGAGCTTAAAGGTCTTTTTGATTTTTTTGATGATAACATTCCTTCGTGGCGCTTTGATGATCTCATGATTAGCTATTCCTCAAAAGGAGGATCTGTTGGCGCTCACACAGACCACTACGATGTCTTTTTATTGCAATTATCAGGAACTAAAGAGTGGCAAATTGAAACAACCCCTCGCTCTCTTAACGATGAAGAAATCAAAGAAGGACTTGATCTTAAGATTTTAAAAAAATTTAAAGCAGATGAGACGCATCAACTCTCTAAAGGAGATTTGCTTTATCTTCCGGCCCATCTCCCTCATTACGGTGTGGCCACATCGGATGATTCTATTACTCTCTCTATTGGATTTCGCTCGCCTAAACTCGAAGATGTTATTGCTCTCTACACAGATCTTCTTCTCAATGAAAAAGAACAAGAACTTAACTCCTTTAACTATCTTGATAAAAAAAGTGACAATAATAATCTCGCCCAGCAGGCGGCCTCTTACCAAAAAATCATCAGTAATCTTGTCAAAGAAGAAAATGATCTTTTTACCCGAGTACACGGTCGGCTCATTACCAGTCATTTGCGTCCCATCAATCATATTGTCCGTCTTGCTTATCACTACAATGAGAGTAACGATAAGCTCTATTTCTTTGTCAACGGCAGTGAATTTACCTTCCCCCAAGCTGGTAAAAAAATGCTCTCTTTTATAGAAAAACTTTGCGAAAAAAAATGCCTCTATCAAGATGATTTTGTGGATCTCATCAAGAAAGAAAAAAAGTTTGCCCCTATTGTAACTTTTCTCACTGAGGAATCTCCGTGACCTATCTTGCCGTCTTTCTCTACTTCTCTTTAATTAGCATCATTGTTTTTAAAGATAGCTGGAAGAAAACCACAACATCCTCTGATTACGCCACCGGAAATCGCAATATTAATTTTTACGTCACGGCCATTTCTGCACACGCCTCTGATATGAGCAGCTGGCTTTTTATGGCCTTTCCCATGATGCTTTATACAACAGGGATCACAGGGCTTTGGGTGGGCATTGGACTCATTGGCGGCATGACGCTGAACTGGCTCCTCATTGCGCGCTTTTTGCGCCAGAAAACACAAGAACTTGAATGCTCTTCACTCTCGCTTCTTTTGCAAAAATGTTACAACGACAAAAGCAATGTTTTAAAATTTGCAACTTCTCTTACTTGTCTTTTTTTTCTCTTGGCCTACCTCTCTTCGGGCATTATGGGATCGGGTTATCTTTTAGAATCTCTCTTTCATCTTCCTTATGAGTGGGGATGCATCCTTTCTACCTTTATTATTTTGCTCTATACCCTTGTAGGAGGTTATACCTCTATTGCCTATACTGATTTCTTTCAAGGAATGTTTCTTCTCTTGGCCCTTATTCTTGTTGCGGCCGTTTCTGTTTTTCAACTTTCCCCTGCTGATAATATTATTCTTCTCATGAAGGAAAAAAATCTCTCTTTAACACTTCTCGATTTTTCCAGTAGTGAAAAAACAACAAACTCTCTTCAGGCCATGTTTGCTGGACTCGCATGGGGAGTGGGTTATCTCGGTCAACCTCATATCCTCAATCGCTTTATTGGTATTGACGATGAAAAAAATCTTAAAAAGGCCGCTTTTGTGGGGCTTGCCTGGGAGATTTTGGCCTTTGCTGGTGCTGGTGTTGTGGGAATCTGCGCCATTAGTTATTTTCAAGGAAGAGTTGTAGAAAATAATGAACTTCTTTTCATCACAATGGTGCAAGAGATGTTTACCCCTTTCATCAGCAGCTTTATCCTCTGCTCTATCCTTTCGGCCTCTATTTCCACCATGGATTCACAGCTTCTTGTACTCTCTACTAGCATGATGGAGGACTTCTATCTTCCCTATAAAAAAAGCATCAATGAAAAAGAGAAGATAACGTTTCTACGCGTGTCATCTCTTCTCTTGGCCATCATCCCTCTTTTTATCGCTCTTTTTAAAGTGGGAAGTATCAGCTCTGTCGTGCAATATGCCTGGAGTGGACTGGGAGGAACTTTTGGCCCTCTTCTTTTGGCCATTTTAATCTTTAAAAAACTCCCTTCTAAGGCCGGCATTTTGATTCTTTTTTCTGGTGCCTTTATCTGTCTTTTTTATCCTTGCTGGGAATCTCTTATCCCACAACTCTCTTATATCCCCAGTATTCTTCTCTCCCTTTTTGTAGGCCTTCTTATTGCTTTTTTCTTAAAAGATTCTTACAAAAAGTAACATTTTTGAATTTTTCTCCACCAAAGTCTTTTTTTTTATAAAATAAAAGAATGAACCAAAAAGGAAGGTGAAGATTGAAAAAAACAATGATTGTTACAATGATGCTTTGCGCATCAACTCTCCAGGCCAAAGATTATCTCGTAAAATTAAAAAATCAAAAAAGTGCAACTGCTCAAATGAAAAGCGCAGGTTTTGATGATTGGTATCTCGTTGAAGAAAAAGATCTCTCTATAAAAAACAAGGCCAATATTGAGTATATTCAGCCCAACTACAAAATCTCTCTCTTACACAATTTTCAAAGCAATGATCCAGTTATGCGTCAAATGGCCCAAAAGGCCCTTGCTCAAAAAACAGTTACCATTAGTGATAATCCTCAAATTCCCCCAAACACTCCCGAAAGACGCATTGGCCTTGATCCTCTTTTCTCTAAACAGTGGGGCATGAAAGATATTGGAGTGGAGAATCTTTCTCTCTCTCCACGAAAAATTCAGCATGAAGTGGTGGTGGCCGTCTTAGATACAGGTGTTGATTACACACACCCAGATCTTGTCTCGAACATCTGGCGCAATGAAGGAGAGACAGGAGTTGATAGCAACGGCAAAAATAAAGAAAGTAACGGCATCGATGATGATGGAAATGGTTATGTCGACGATGTAGTGGGCTGGGACTTTGCCGGCAATGATTCTTTTCCCTATGATTTAACGCTTTCTCCCATGGATATTATCTTGAAAGGAGGAAACCCAGGCCATGGAACGCACTGCGCTGGAAATGTGGCCGCCAGAAGTAATAATGCAACGGGCATTTCAGGGGTGGCCGGCATGTTAAAAATTATGCCCCTTCGCTTTTTATCGGAGAAAGGAGAAGGAACAACACTTGATGCTGTTAAGGCCATCCGTTACGCCGTTGATAATGGGGCCAAAGTTCTTTCAAATTCTTGGGGATCTGAAGGAGAAGATAGCAACGACGCTGAAAATAGAATTTTGCGTGAGACGATTGAATACGCGCAGGAAAGAGGCGTTCTTTTTATCGCAGCGGCAGGAAATGGCCATCAGGGAAAGGGATATGACAACGACACTGATGCAAAACCAGGTTATCCGGCCAGTTACTCTTATGAAACAATTGTCTCTGTAGCGGCCATTGATGCAGGCAATGAACTAGGATCCTTCTCCAACTGGGGAAAAAATTCAGTAGATTTGGCAGCGCCGGGAGTAAAAGTATTTTCTACCGTTCCTCTCAATAAATATAGTGACGTGGTCATTGACCTCTTTGGGATGAAAGTTACTTGGGACGGAACAAGTATGGCCACTCCTCACGTGGCGGGCGCAGCGGCCCTTTATTGGTCACTTCACCCTGAAAAACAGTGGTACGAAATTAAAGAGGACCTTTTAAAAGCGACGGTTAAGGTTGCTTCTTTGCGCGGAAAAATACGCTCCGAAGGAAAGTTAAACTTAAATAATTTAATTCGCTAATTTTTTTATGAGGCCAGTATTTTTGACTGGCCTCGTCTTTTTTTTTCACTATACTCCCTTTCATTAATTTACACTCAGGACCAACTTTTCTATGATGCCTTTTAAAAAGTACTGCTCCCTTATTTTTATTTTCTCTTTTTTCACCCTCTCTTTAATGGCCTCAGATTCTGCGCCAAAGCAGGGAAGTCTTCCTAAAGACTGCCCAACAAGTCCTCATGAAAAAGAGAGAAATGAAGCTAGAGAAAAGGCAAAAGAAAAAGCAAAGGCCAAAGCGAAACAGATGAAAAAAATAGAGCAAGGACCAGAACTTGATGATCTTATCTTTGCCATGGACGCAATAGACGAAATTTAAAAGGCATATTTATAAAATGAAATACATTAAAATCTTTTTTCTCCTCTTTTTTTCTTTTACCGCCCAAGGTAACTCTCACCCTATCTGCCAAAAAGAAAATCAAGGACGACCACTCCAAGAAATGTTAAATCTTGCTTTTCCTCATAGCTCTCAAAATGATTGCTCTCAACCTATTTTAAATCTCAATCAATATGCTCTTGAGCTGTTAACTCAATGGCCTACAAAGTTAGATGAACTTCGCTCCTCTTCTTCACCAGGAAGAGTGGTTTTAGACTTATTAGATGGGAGTACTTTTCTTGTCTTAGTCAAAAAGGCCTCGGGCGAAATAGAGTATATTACTGTTTGTGAGGAGCTCTCATTTCCTTGGTTTAAAGGAACAAATGAAAAAAAAGAAGTGATGGCCGTTAATTTGCACTCAAAAAGTCATGGTAAAAATATAACTCATGAAAGTATCTCTCAAATGGGTATACCCCAGAGATTGGCCATCGCCACCCAGCTAGATGATCAGCTGGAAGAAATAAGAAAAAAGGCCCTTACGCCGGCCTTTATTGAATCAGAAAATATTATTTTTGATAGAGAAGGGCGCCCATCTGTTTCTCATTTTGCCTTAAAAGAAGCACAAGAAACAGAAAAAGTAGAAAAGACTTTTGCACGTTTCTTCATTGACCTATTCAAAACCAAAGAAAGTGTCTCTTTTAATGAGTATTTAGAAGATAGATTAAAACCTTTTTCTATTGATCCCGACACCCCTCTCACGTTGCAAAAAGCTCTCAAGAGGGGTGTTGAGGAAATATTAGCTAATCAACAGTAACTGTTACTCCTCGTGCTTTTTTCTCTTCTTTTTTATGCATTTCAACACGCAAAATACCGTCTTTAAGTTTCGCTCCGATTTTTTCTTCATCAACCAAGTTTTGCAGATGAAAAGTTCGTTGAAATTTTCCATAGCGTCGCTCTTTGTAAAAGTAATTCTTTTCTTTTTTTTCTTCCTCAATATTTTTCTCTGCTTCCAGTTTGAGGATGCCATCTTTAACTTCAATTTTCACTTCATCATTTTTGAAGCCAGGCATTTCTGCTTCTAAAATATAACCATCAGCTTCTTCATAGAGGTCAATTTTAATGGGAGAAATTTTCTGATTGCTTATTTCATTGGTTGAAAAAGCATCGTGAAAAAAATCGTCAAAAAAGTGATGAAGTTGGTGAGGTGATTTTCTTACTAGATTCATAAAGTATCTCCTTGTTAGAATATCTTTAATCATTTCCTATTAAAAAGATGGATTTATTTTTCTTGGTGACAAGGGTAGATTATTAGATTTTCTTCTTTTTTTATTGCAGGCCTTAAATAGAATTGATTAGATTATTTTATGAAAATTTATCTCTTTATCATCTCACTTTTTCTTTCTCCCTATCTCTATAGTAAGAATAAAAAGAAAAACCCTCATCTCCTCTGTCAAGAAGAGATGAAAGGAAAAAGCTCTCTTGAGCTACTCACCTCTCTTGTAAAAGAAAAAAAAGAGACCTGTACACCTGAAATAATTGATCTTAATGACTGGGAAGATTTGCTCGAGGAAAAGAGCTTTACCTTCTCTTCCCCTCATAACCTTAATGATCTTTCTCTTTCACCTCAAGAACTTATTCAACAATTTAAAACATCCTCTCTTGAACGTCTTCACTTAGTGATTAATCCCTCAACCCACCTCATTTTAGTAAAAGGGAATAAAGGCAATATCTATCCCATCAGACTCTGTGAAATTATTGATACTGGGGCCACCAAAAGATGGTTTAAAGGAGAGTCTCAAGATGGATCTATTAGAGCGGTTGCTTTGGCCCATGACGGCATAGAGGAAGAAGAATTTGATGATTTAAAGACAGATCTTACGACCCAGCAAAAACTGGGCAAAAAAGGAATCTCTCCTCGCGTTTTTTTTATCAATGAAGATCTAAGCGAAGAAAAAAACCTTCTCTTGGCAGAGGCCGATTTTTATCCTTTCAATCTTACTGCTGATTCTATCATTAATTTTTCTGTAGAGGAGAAAGTAACATTGGCGCAAAAGCTTGTCTCAAAACTCAAGATAATCGTGGAGATGGGAATTATTCCAACAGATATTAAAAGTGCTAATATCGTTCTCAATGAAAAGAAAGATAATCCCGCCTTTGTTGACTTTCAAGGTCTCATTGCATTCGATCCCCATGATGGAAAAATAAAAGTAAGGCCTGAGGGAGAAGTGGGAACCCCGGGAAGTCCTTTTGACGCAAGAAAGATTGATATTCAAAAGGCATCAAAAGAAAGGCTTATCGCTGCGATGTCTCAGTCTCTCGGTGAAGTGATCTTAGATCTCTTTCGCCCTTCTTCCTCAAGTCCTACTCTTAGTCGCAATCGGGCCTCTCCTGAAGAATATCCTTTTCTTCTTCAAAAAAATCTTCCCCCTAAAATAACTTCTACTCTCGAAAAGATAAAATCCTCAACAATTCAAACTCTTGATGATTTAATATTTATTGAAGATCAAGATTAAATCGTTTTCTCTCCCAAAGAAGATAGAGACAAGGAACAACGACAAGGCTTACAAGAGTTGCAAAACTCACACCCCCAATCACCACAACAGCAAGAGGGAAACGCGTCTCGTATCCTACTCCCGTAGATAAAAGAGAGGGAATGGCCGCCGCCAAAGTTGAAAGTGTTGTCATAATAATCGGCCTAAAACGAACAAGAGCGGCCTCTTTAATAGCATCAATTGCCTTCATTCCCCCGTCACGTAATTGATTGGCAAACTCCACAAGCAAAATACCACTTTTTGTCACAAGCCCCATGGAGAGAAGAAGCCCGATAATACTGTAAATATTAAGACTCTGACTTGTAAGAAGAATGGCCATAAAAGAGCCAAAGAGCCCAAAGGGAATAGTATAAAAAATAATCAGAGGATCAACAAAAGAATTAAACTGACTGGCCAGAACCATATAAGCAAAAAGAATCCCAAGTAACATAATATAAACAGTAGAAAGAAGTGAATCGTTGAGATCTTCACCAAATTCAAGCCGATATCCCTCTGGAAGAGATTTCTCCGCCCAATTTAAAACTCTATCAGTGACCTCTCCTAGAGTTATCCCCTGTGGAAGGTTTCCATCAACGCGAAACCCTTTATGACGATTTTCTCGATAAATATTTTGAGGCCCTACTTCTTCACTTACCTGAACTAAATCAATAAGAGGATTTGTCTCTCCTCTATTATTGCGAACCTTAAGATCCAAGAAGTCCTTCATATTTCCGCGATAACTATCACTCATTTGCATAAAGACATCAAAGCGATTTCCATTATTGGTATATTGCCCCAAGGTTACTCCGGCCCCTGCATAATTTAGATTGTCTAAGACAGACCGAAGATCAAATTGCCGACGAATAATTTCACTGCGATTAGGAGTAAGATGATATTCAGGAAGATAAGTCTCATCATCTGAGCGAATTCCCGTCACCAGTTTTTCTGTTTCTAACTTTTCTTTAATCTCTTCATAAAACTCCTTTAACTTCAGCATCTCTCCGCCAAAAAGTGTGAACTCTACATCTGAACCTCTCTTAGATCCTACTCCCCCACCAGAGCGATCTTTGAGAATAATTTTAATTCCATCAATAGAAGAAACTTTTTTCTGCACATCCTCTAAAACCTCTGCCGTACTTCTCTCTCGCTGATGAAAAGGTTTTAAAATAAGAATCCCATTTCCTTTATTTCCAGAACTCCCTCGGCCAAAACCTCCCACCGAAACAAAGTTCCTCTCTATTTCAGGAACAGTGGCAACAATCTTCTCAAATTCTTCTACTTTCTTTTGAGTATACTCAAGAGACTTTCCATCAGGCGCCATAAAAAGAGTACTAATGGTTCCCCTGTCGACCTTTGGTGAAAATTCTTTTTTTAAAAATTTAAAAGAAAATAAAGAGAGAGCAATAAGGAAAAAAGAAAAGAGCAAAACACTCTTTTGATGATAAAGAGAAAAAGAAAGAAGTGATTTATATTTATTTTGCAGAAAAATCATTACTCTATCCACACCACGATGGATAAAATTCCCGCCACTCTTTGTTGTCTCTAAAAATTGAGAACACCGCATAGGAGCAAGAGTAAGGGCCTCAAGAGAAGAGAGCATAACGGCCAAACAGAGAGTAAGAGCAAACTCGTAAAAGAACTTCCCTTCAATTCCCTTCATTAAAGTAATAGGAATAAAAATGGCCACAAGAGAAATCGTTGTCGCAATAATAGCAAAAGAAATCTCTTTACTCCCAAGGAGTGATGCTTTGACTCTGTTAAATCCTTTATCGGCATAGCGAACAATATTTTCTAGCATGACAATGGCATCATCCACCACAATCCCCACCGCCAAGGTTAAACCCAACAAAGAAAAAGAATTAAGGGTGAAACCCAAATAATACATAAAAATAAATGTACCCAAAATAGAAGTTGGAATAGCAAGCATAATATTAAAAGTGGCCGAAGGAGATTTTAAAAAGAGATAACAAATAAGTGATGTCAGCAAACAAGAAAAAATAAGATTCATCACTAATTCACGCACACTCTCTTGGATAAAAACAGTAGCATCATAATTAACAATAATTTCTGCGCGACCTTTTAGCTTTTCATTAATATCATGAAGTTTTTTCTTTACTCGCTTCGCTACATCCATGGCATTAACACCGCGCTGTTTAAGCATGGCCATACCAAGGGAAACTTTTCCATTCACGCGAGAGAGACGACGAATATTTTCTACTCCATCATAAACGGTGGCCACATCTTTAAGACGCAAAGGAGCATAGTTAATCTGTCCTCCCCGCTTACTAATAATCATCTCTTGAAAATCTTCAACGGTTTTTCCCTCTCCTAAAAGACGAATACTGCGCTCTTCTTCCCCTGCTTCAAAAAGTCCTCCTGGAAGCTCAAGATGAGAACTTTTCACTGCATTGGCCAAATCCATCGGAGTTAAATCTTTTTCACTTAACTTCTTTAAATCAAAATCAATCCTCATCATGGGTTCATGATAACCAAATGCTCTAACTTCTGAGACCCCTTCAATGGTGGTGAGAAGATCGCGAACTTCATCGCGAAAGAGAAGCATTAAATCTCTGACACTCATTGTATTGTCAGTAGTAATGGCCATGTACATAATAGGAGAATCTGAAGCATTTGATTTTCGAAGAGTGGGTGTATCAACAGCATCAGGAATAAGCCTTTGCGCTCTTCCAAGAAGAGTATTAACTTCTTGTAAGGCCAAATCAATATTTTCATCAATTTCAAATTCAAGATTAATTGATCCACTTGAACGTGAGGCCCGAGAAGTCATGCTTTTAATTCCAGGTAGCGTAACTAAAACACTCTCAACGGGTTCAAGAACATCTTTTTCCACCACTTCTGGTGTGGCCCCTTCATAGGTATAGGAAATCGAAATATTGGGAAAATCAACATCAGGATATTCATTAATCCCTAACTTCCAAAAGGCCAAGAGACCAAAAAAAATAAGAAAAAGCATGAGCATCCAAGCAAAAACAGGCCGTCTAATGGAAAGCTCCGAAATATTCATAAAAGATCCCCCGTTAGTGTTTTTTGTTGGATATAAAAAAACAAGGCCAAAAGATGTGCTTCATCGTAATTTGCCTGTGCCCGCCAATAATCTCTCTGGGTTGTTAACAGCTCTAATTCTGTTGTAATATTGAGCTTTCTCTGCCTCTTTTTTTCCTGATAACTTTTTTTGATGGCCACAAGGGCCTCTTGGCGATAGAGCACTTCTTTCTCTTTAAGAAGAAGATAATCTTCAAAATACTTTTTTTCTTTTTTTAACTTTCTCTTTTGATCCCAAAATTGAATTTCTTTCTCTCGATATTTAATTTTTTCTAAGGCGATATTTTCTTTTTTTAGAT
>CALDHR010000132.1 GCA_937898585.1 uncultured Oligoflexia bacterium | reverse complement strand
ACAAGAGAGGCCTTTTGAAAAAATTTTCCACTATCTATAGCAGTTACACCCCTCAGGTGACAACTGATAATAGTCTCACTTATCACTCATCGCGCTTCGATGAGGCCTTTCATTCCAGTGCAGGGGCCAAAGGAGAGACTCTTACTTACTTTGTGCAACAAAATGGATTGCGCGATAAATTCCTCCAAGAGAAGACAGAAAAATTGACACTTTTTGAAGTGGGTCTTGGGCTTGGAATGGGAGTGAAAACCATTATAGAGGAATTGGCAAAAGCGGGAGAGGAAAAAGAACGCTTCCCCCATCTCACTTATATAAGCGCAGAGATTGATGAAGGGTTGGTGCAAAAAGTAATAGAGGAAGATGAAAGCAATTTATCGCCTTATGTCTCTCTTCGCACCTTGAAGAAAAGTACGTTGAATGGAGTGACTGTTTATCGAGGAGAAAATGAACTCTCTTGCATTATTTTTTTGGTGGGGGATTTGCGAGAAGTTCTTCCTCGCGTACTCCCCATTTTTGCAGGGAAAGTTGATTTTGTTATCCAAGATGCTTTTTCGTGGAAGAAATGCCCTAAACTGTGGACGACGCAGTTCTTTGAAGAAATTCATCAGTTAATGAAAGAAGACGGAGTGCTCTCAACTTATAGTGCCCATACGTCTGTTCGAAAAAGTTTAATAGAAGCGAAGTTTAGAGTGGTGAAGGCCCCTGGTTTTGGCCGTAAGATGGCCTCTACTTTGGCCTACGCTTCTTCGCGACCTTCATGTTGGAATGAGGAGTTGGAAAAATTTGAAGAGACGCTCAAAAAGGCCAATATGGAGACGTTTCGTGATGAGGATTTTTCTTAAATTTTTTTTGCTTTCCTTCTTTTTTTTGTGCGTGTGTTCTTGTGCTCCTCATTTACTTGACTCGATATCGCCTCCAAGGAAAATAAACTCCTATGCCATCTATGGAGAAGATAACCGTCTTGATATTCATTATGGCAAGCGTCGCCATCGCCGTTTGGGTTATGGAGTGGGGCTGTTTATTCATAGAGACAAACTTGTGCCTGAAGGAAAGCGTTTCTATGCACCTCAAGGGATTCCTTTTAAGGATTTGGCGCCACTTCAGTCAAGGCGTCTTAAAAATTTTCCTTTGTGTGAAGAAGTGCGTTTTCAAGATCAGTTGAGTTATGGTGATTGTACGGGAGTGTTGATTGCGCCTAATCGCTTTTTGACGGCAGGGCATTGCGTTAGGCATTATCAAGAAACTAAGCAGCTTGAAAAAATGAGAGTGGTGTTTTTTGTGGAAGAGTTTCGCAAGGATAAGTACCAGAGAGATCATATTTTAGTGCGCAAAAATTATGTGCGCAAAATTGCAAGAGTTGTCGAGATGGTTCATGAGAGAGGAAGAAAAGATTACGCCATCGTTGAATTTGCAAAACCTGTCAAAATTAAAATGTTCTATGCTCTGCCAGAGGACAAAAATAGTTTTATTCACGAATTAGGTGATGATCTAATTTTAATTGGCCATCCTTTGGGATTAGCAAAAAAGTTTTCTTTAGATTCAAAAATTAAAGGGCGCGATAGTTCTTTTTATTACGCTGATCTCGATGGGTTTATGGGAAATTCGGGCTCTCCTATTATCAATTTATCCAAGAAGGATAAAAAGGGAAGGCCTTATTTGCTGGGGATTTACGCGGCAGGTAAAGATGATTTTCAAGTGGATGAAGAGAGGAGCTGCGTTAAGGAAAGTAGTTATGAGACCATTCATCCTCGCTTAATGGAAAGAATTTTTCGCCTCGATAAAATTGGTGACTTGCAAAAGAGGTAGATTTTGCCTTGAGCAGGGGGAGTGAAACTCTTTGTTAAAATTCTTTTATGAAAAAACATACTCCTCTTTTGCTCTTTCTCCTGCTCTCTTTTTTTCTCAATTCCTGCCTTTTTGACTCAGGGCCTTCTTCAAGGCGGGGAAGAAAAAAATCGTCTTATAGTGCGGCGGGGTTGAATGGGATAACAGATGATGGACAGTCGCCTGTGGGGAGTGGAGATGAATCAGGGGATGACTCTTCGGGGCTAGATGAAGATGCACCACCGCGAGTTGACGTGGCGGGAGTCGTTGATCCCTATACGGGAACTTTTAAGCAAAAAGTTTCTATTCCTAAAAATTATCGCGGAGAGTTGTATTTGTATTTACGCAACGCGTCTGCTCTGCGCGGAAAGCTTGTCAAAGTTCGTCTTTATTTTGGAACAGAGCTCTCTTATGTAGAGTTTGATGCTTCCCTTGCTCGAACATCGGGGCTGACACCTTCTCTTGATTTAGAGCTTTTGGCGCTGGATATGAGGCGTTCTCCTTTGCTAGGCCTTCGTCTTTTTTATGATCTTTTTGATTACAACGAATATATCTCCACGAGTAGTGAGCCAGAAACAGATCCTTATAACGTCAATATGTATTGCCGCGGCCTGCGTCTTGAAGATGATCCGACTTTTAAAAGTTCATCCTCTAATACGGCCTGCGATGAAGAAGGCGAGCAATGTCTTTATGCTTATGCCAAAATTCGCGATACGGGTTTGTATGATGAAAATAATTATACAACGAGGGCCACGTCTCCTCTTGTGGATTTAGGGAGTTATGATTTTACAACAACGCTGACAAGCGAAGAGTTGTTGTTGAAAAAAAATAGAATGAATAAGAGAAAATGTCTTCCTGACGACGGCAAATTTTATACAAAAACGACAGGGACAACCCTTTGGCCAACTTATTCTTCTTCAGTGGGTAGTATTGCTAGTTATGGACAAAATGTTTTAACCACAACCAATAGCGCTGGATCCACTGTAAATTATAGTTTTTACGGCCCTTATCTCCCTCTCAACGAAAGTAAATGGGAAATTACATCGAATGCTATTTTCGGCAAGTATGGAATTTTTATGGATACAATGGATAGTTCAACGACAGTGAGTCGAGGGATTTATGCTTTGCTATTTCCGAGAGGAACAACGCTTAATTTGAGTAATCAAGATCGAGAATACATAGGATCAACTCTTCCCTTTAAATTTTCTTCGGGAAAAATTCTTCCAGCAGATCGAGAACTGAAAACACTTTCTAGTGGAGGAGATAGTTTATGGATGGATGGTTGTAATTATCGCGCTACTCATTTTGATGATGTGGCCAATGTAGGTGATCATTCTTGTAATGTGACGGCTTTTATTGAAGTCATTGGAATTGACCCTGCCACAAAAGAAAAAACGATTATTAGTCGTGCGCGCGATGTGAAAATTCAAATTCTTCGAGAGGGAACAAAAGATGAAGAGGGGGAGCAAGTTCTTTATCAGAGTAAACGATCGTGTGATTCAACGCAAGGTTGCGGAGAAAATGAATGTTGTTATAACAAGCGTTGCTGGTCGCGCGATATTATTCCTGTTTGCTATGAAGACTCGGTGGTGGATTCGCAAAAATTAAATGGAGAGACATGTTCGACAGATGGAGAGTGTTTGAGCTTTTGTTGTGATCAAACGAGAGGGCGCTGTGCAGGTCATAATCCCAACTTGGAAATTCCCATTTATTGTTCAAAGGCACCAGGACAAAAATGCGTTGCCAAAGAGTGGTGCCGGCAAGATCCTATTCAAGAGTGCCAGTTAACCAAAACAGGTATAGATGAGACGGGAACACAGACATGTGCCTTTCGTTGTTTTTACAGTAGTGAATTTGGAAGTTGTTTAAATGGAGTTTGCACTGCTCCTAAAAATGCTCCTGTTCCTGCTTTTAATCCCAGTAATGTAGATTGTGCTTCGGCGGTGGATCCTAATTTGTAATAAGAAACCTTCATCTTCTGTTTTTTTAAGAAATAGAAGATGAAGGTGAGGAAAGTATTTTAAAGAGGATAACAGCTGAAATTAAAATTTTGAGGAACATTAAAAACAGCATTATCAATGATGGCCTCTTGCATTATTAACGTAATTAGTCCCCCATCAGGAAAAGTGCCAAGAACAATGGTTTCTTCTGGTGTTGATTTAAATGAAGCGATGGGGACTTCAGCATGAGGGAAAGTATTATTCTGGATGTTGAGTGTAAAACTTGCAATAGTTTTTGTCCCACTTTCAGCATACAAATTCATTGTCATATTTCCATTTTGTAGTGGTGTTGTTTCTCCAAAATGAGAACTACATTTTACGGCAATTTGGGGAAAGGTTAAAAGAAGTGGTGATTGGTAGATTTCGACATTACTACCAATTGATTCGCCACTGGTACTAGAATAGCTCTTGATACGAAAAGTGTATTTACTTCTTTTGGTTAGATTAAAATTTGTTGATCTATCGGATGCACCTAGAGTTTTAATTTTTCTAAAAACAGGGTCTGTCCCCTGTGCCATATAGAGATGAAATCCTTGAATAAATTCGCCTTCTTTCGGTGTGAAATTCCAACTGAAATTAAGAGTAACATCAAAAGGATCAAGGATGTCTGTATAGTTTTTTGTCGCTTGTGTAATAGATAAATTTGATGGGGCCGTTGGTTGCCCTTCAACAGGATCACAAGAGATGAAAGAAGCGGCCTTTGAATTAGAAAAGCGCTCAAAAGTTAGACGAGCAGGACGAATAGTATCCTCTGTTACTTCTGCACTTAATTTAGAAACTTTCATTTCAATGACTTCATTATTGTGAGTAAAGTAGAGGTGGTTGCTATTAGGAGGGATACTAGTCTGAATACCATTAAAGCCATAGGCATCGCTAGGGATAAAAGGATTAGGAGATTCCGTTGATAAAGCAAGTCCTTCATCAAAACTGATTTGAGATGTAATTTCAGTATAGGTGCCTTCAGGAGAACTCCATCCTGATCCATCTGTATTATTATAGGCCGTACAATTCCAGGTTCCTGCTAAGTCTTCAGCTGTTGTATAGTTAAATAAACTTTCAATAGCGCGAAAAGCTTGATTGAATTGACTGGCCGAAATGATGTCGCCATCATTAAATGTTCCAAGGTTGAGAGGAGCGGCCCTTAGATACATTGTGAGCAAAAAAGAAATGATGAGAAAAAAATTGAGTTTTTTATGCTTCATTTTTTGATCCTTTTTATTTTGTTATTTTTTTTCCATAATAGTTGTAAGAGTGGCGTTAACTTGATCGCAGACATCAATAAAATAATCGCCTTTTCGAAAACTTAATTTTGTATAAGTTTTTGTTTCTTCTAATTCTTTGAGATAGCTTTTAAGTCGAACAATGGGTCCTGCCATTTTGTGTGAAAGAAGAATAATGGCAACAGTAGAAATTATGAGGTAGAGAGAAGAAATCATTAAAATTTTTTCAAAAATAACGGACTGCTGTAGTCCTAAAAGAGTGAAGAAATTATGTTGAGGAGAGATGTTGGCAGAGTTGGCCATTTCTTTCATTAAAGAAAAAGTCGCATCAATTTTAAAGAAAATAAAGGCCATGCAGAGAAGAAGTGCTGCGATATTGGCAAAGATGATTGAGTATTGAAACTTGGGGTAAATAATAAATCGAGTTCTCATTTTTTTCATATATATCCTTTCTGGTTTATGGTTATTTTTATCTTTAGTTTTTAAGGAGCAAAACGTTCAATGCCAAAACGAGAACTGCCAAAGCGATTTCCTCCACTTTGTCCAGTGCCTCCTCCTGTACAAGTCATTGTTTGAATACAAGATCGAAGAAGATCTTCGTTATTGGTATTTTTTGCATCGGAAGAGCAGGCCCCGCATGAACTAGGAAGTGTGGCGACTGTCTGAGCGATTTCCCCGCCTCCACTTTTTCCCTTGCCACTTTTGGCACATCCGGTGAACATAATAAGGAAAAATGTTGTAACTAAAAAATATTTCATCATTTAATAATCCTTGGACCTTGAATAATCTTTTAAAGGTAAAATCTTCTCGGTTTTTTTTTTTTTGATGAATAAAAAGATGAAATATTTTTTTGCGGTAGAAAAATTTGCTAGAAATTTAGCAGGAAGGATTTTTACTTAATATTGATTCTTGAAGTCGGGTTTATTAAAGAAGCCCGCGTTTTTCTTGATCTAGTTCAATGGCATTAAAAAGGGCCTGGAAATTCCCCTCACCAAAGCCATTGTTGCGGTGGCGTTCAATATATTCAAAAAAGAGTGGACCAACGGTTGTGTCGGTAAAAATTTGTAATAAATAGCCTTTCTCATCTCCATCGATAAGAATTTTTTCTTGATTGAGGAAAGGGACATCTTCTTGATGATTGATGTTTCTTTCTTTTATTTGGTCATAATAAGCATCTGGCGTTTCTAAAAACTTCATTCCGCGTTCTCGCAGCTCAGGAATCACTGTATGAATATCAGAAGTGAGAAGAGCGATATGTTGGACGCCAGGACCGTTGTGGCGGTCGAGAAATTCTTGAATTTGCGATTTTCCATTTTCTACATCGGGTTCATTGATAGGGATGATGATTTTTCCATTGTGAAGCTGAACCACTTTGGAGTAAAGACCTGTCTTATTTCCCTTAATATCAAAATAGCGTGTGACCTGAAAATTATAAAGATTCTCATAAAAACTCACAAAATTATCCATCTCTCCCTTAGGAACATTGTTGGTGAGATGATCGATAATACTCACTTTCCCTTTGAGAGGACGTGCGTGTTCATCTTTTTCAAGAATGGCAAACTCAGGGTGAAAAATTTCGCGCTTAACAGGAGAGATAAATTCATTGAGGATATCGCCAATTCCCTGAATAGCGGCCGTTTCAATAATCTGACCTTCAGCGGTTTTTAATTTTTTTAATTCTTCACGTTGAGTGGCACCTTGCTTGAGTGTGTGAGCAAGTGCCTTTTGTGTGTCTTGTGTTTTAAAAGAGATACGACAAACACCTTCACCGTGTTTGGCAAAATATTGTGCCGCTTGATGATCTGGGTGAACTTTATCACTATGGGTAATCATGAATTGCGTATGGCCTTGAGTGAAAACTTCTTGGTCTGTTTCTTTTTTGTAGTGAGTGCGAACAAATCCCATCTTCCAGAAGAGTTCTCGCAATTTTGTTGTCTTGCTTCCACTGCTACAAAACTCTAAATAATGAATGCCTTCAAGTCCTGCCGGATTGAGATGATTTTCTTTATTCATAGTGTACCTCTTAGGAAAATAGCTTATACGTTTTTCTAATTTAAAAATAGCAAGAGGAGGGGGATATGAGAAGAGAAAAGAATATTATCTTAAGTTTTTGCCTTATGTTTTGTCTAAGTATGGCAGGCTCTTCTAAGAGAGAGTTTATTCTCGAGACAAAAAATCCCAAGAGAGATCTAAGTAAAGCTTTTTTTCAGCGCCTCCAAGAGAGAACGGCACAAGATAATTTAACGACGCTGGTGGAAAAAATCAAAGAACTCAATTTGAAAGTTATTATTGCTCCTGGTTTTATTTCAGGGCTGGGCAAAATTGGCGGACAAAGAAATTTGAGTAATTTGGCCAACTCTCTTGAAAGAATGGGACTAGTTAAAGGATTTGATTTTGCTTTTGCCCCTTTTAATACTTTTCAAGGAGTAGAGTATAATGCAAAAAAACTCGCCGACTTTGTAACTGCGGCCTATAGCGATCATGGAAAGAAGTCGCTTATTATTGGTCACAGTATGGGAGGTCTTCATACAGAAAAAATGCTCTTTGATTATCCTGAGACGCGTAAGATGGTGCATCGTTTTGTGGGGCTTCAGAATCCTTGGAAGGGTTCGCTTGTAGCTGATAAGATTGAAGAAATTGTACCAACGCGTATTTTTATGCATACACTGCTTCGCGTTTTTACTCGCAGTCTAAATAGGGAGAAAGTGAAGATGGCGAAAAAAGCACTTATTGATCTTCAGGTAAAAGAGCGTGGCCGTTTTTATAGCGAGCATTATCAGGATTGGCAGGAAGTGCAAAAAGAAGTCATTCATCTTGAATATGCTACTCACTTTCCAAAAGAGAAAGAATCTGTCAAAAAGAAATTAAACTATCACTCTATTTATTCGCTTCTTGTGAGTTTTTTTCGCTATTTTCATCACGGTCAAGATAATGATTATTTTGTGGCACGGGCCTCACAGGTTCGCGATGAGAGTATGTATTATGTTGAAGATGAGGGAGATCATCTTTCGGTGGTGATGTCTAATCAAACCAATGGGAGTGAAGAGCGTGTTGAAAAACTTTCGGCGCTTTTGCTTTTGGCCCTTTCTCTTGAAAATTAATCTCTGTTTATGCGAGGGATGACATAGATAAAATTGGCCAATCCTTTGATCCCTTTTTCATTATAAAAATTGAGTTCATCCGCAATAATGTGAGCAAGGAGCAAAGACTCTTGCTCACTTCTTTGTTGACTTAAAATACGATCTTTATGAACGTCAGTTAAGTTCGTCCAGATAGCATCATCTAAGAGATAGAAAGGCATACTTCCTTTTGGTTTTCTTGCTTGATGAAGAGAGATAAAGCGAAAGCTGTCAGTCATTGAGAGATGATTGATAATGCCAGGAAAAGAGGGAAGAATCTGGGGAGTGCAATGGAGCGCAGAGAGATGAAAAGAGAAAAAAAAGAGGGTTGAGAGTAAAAAAATTCTTTTTGTTGCTGTTTTTTTCATAGAGGAATTAATAGTGACGTGCAAATGATGAGATATCTACTTTTTTTCATGAGGATGTATTTTTTGCTATATATGATCTTTTTTTCGGATTAGGCACCGATATAATATTTCTATTATGAAAAGATATATAACCAATAATATTAAAGAGTTTTGGCAAGATAAAATCGTCCTTCTTATGGGACCCAGGGAAGTAGGTAAGGCAACTCTGTCTAAGAAAATGATTTCTAGCTTTGCCTATTACAATTACGATATTAAAAAAGACAAAAAATTTTTTATTGATGAAAACTGGGATCGTGATAAAGAACTCGTTATTTTTGACGAGCTCCACAAAATGAAAAAGTGGAAACTATGGCCCAGGGGAATTTATGACGATGGAGGTCTTGAAAAATAACATATCTTAGTGACGGGCAGTGCTCGCCTTGATACAGCAAAAAAAACGGGAGATTCCTTAGCGGGGAGATTTTTTTCTTATAGGCTGCATCCTTTAGATCTTAAAGAATTGTCTTCGTATTACCCTGAAAGTGATTTAGAGAAAAATTGTCAAATTAAGAAAGGATTGGTGATTGAATCATAATTGCAATCATTTTGAATGAAACCCTGTTGATTTTTTTTCCAAAATCTTCCTCGTTTTTGAATTGATAAAGGCACTGTCGCTCCTTTTAATAATTCTTCATAGCACTTCGTGCTTTTCTGTCAGCATCACGTTTGGCCAAATCCTGTCTCTTGTCGTGTTCTTTTTTTCCGCGTCCTAAAGCGATCTCTAATTTTATGCGAGAATCTTTGAAGTAGAGATGAAGAGGAATGGCCGTCATTCCCTCGGCCCTAATTTTCTGCTTAATTTTTAGAATCTGTTTTTTGTGTAAAAGAAGTTTTCGTTTGCGCCTCTCTTCGTGATTGGCGTAAGAGCCATGACTGTAAGGGGCGATACTCATGTTAATGATGTAGGCCTCTTCACTGGCATCAACACTAATAAAGCTCTCATTTATGCTGGCCTTTCCTGCACGCAAAGATTTCACTTCACTTCCCTGGAGGACAAGTCCTGCCTCGACTTTTTCAATAAGTTGATAGTCGTGACCAGCTCGTTTATTTTTACAAATTGTTTTTATACTCATGATTTTTTTCTTTATTATTCTTTCGGTAATCGTCGTGCTCTTTTAAAGAGTTCTAGCATTTCTTTCAAGCTCAAATCTTCGGCCCTTATATCAAGAGATATTTTTTGTTGCTGAAAGATCTCTTGAAGCTCTTGGGTTGAATAATTATTCTTCAAATTAGAGGTAAGCTTTTTTCGGCGAAATTGGAAGCATTGCCGCAGAAAGCTTTCAAGAACAAGAAAGTCTTCGAGAGGAAGAAGTGGCCTTTCTTTGCGCACAAAACTTAAAACAGTTGAATCTACTTTGGGCGGCGGAGCAAAATGGCCTTTTTGAACTTGAGTGAGAAGAGTGACGTCAAAATATGTCTGCATAAGGGTGTGTAGCGAGTTATTTTTAAATTTTCCGTTATCAAGGGCCAAAACTTTATTGGCCACTTCTTTTTGAAACATCAAAGTCATCTTCAAGATGTTGGGCAGCTTAGAAAACTTGATAAGCAAGGGAACAGAGACATTGTAGGGTAAGTTGGAGACTAGCCAAATACTTTTATCTTGAGGTGGATTAAATTTGAGAGCGTCCAGATGAATTAAGTTTAACTGCGGATATTCCTCCCGCAAATACTCCGCCATGCGCCTGTCGGCCTCAACGGCGAGATAGGGATGATTGTGTTTTAAGAGATCTTTGGTGAGAGCGCCCGTTCCGGGTCCTACCTCTAAAATAAGATCAATTCCTGATGGCCACTGGGGCGGGAAATCAGTGACAATTTTTTCTATAATTTTTTTCTCTATGAGGAAATGCTGACCAAAAGATTTTGCGGCATAGGGTTTACTGCTCATGATGAAACTTCCCCTTCTCTTTTTAGTCTCGATGAGGCCTCAAGAGAAAGACAATCAGGAAATTCTACTTTTTGCTGAAAGGCCCGAGCAGCGTAGTTGGCAATCATGGCCGCATTATCAGTGCAAAATTC
Organism: uncultured Oligoflexia bacterium; assembly: GCA_937898585.1. Classification (GTDB taxonomy): domain Bacteria; phylum Bdellovibrionota; class Bacteriovoracia; order Bacteriovoracales; family Bacteriovoracaceae; genus CALDHR01. The sequence continues at coordinate 2,517 of CALDHR010000132.1, read as the reverse complement.
ATTTTTAACAAAAAAGCTGTTAACGGGCAGTTTGGCCAAGAGTGTGCGAACGCGCGAATTGGCGGCGACCCCGCCACCTACAACTAAGGGAAATTTTTCTTGTTTGAGATTAAATTTTTCGCGGTAAATTTTAAGTGCCTTCTTTGTTTGAACAAAAATAGTCTCTGCAATGCTTTCTTGATAAGAGGCACAAAGATCAAAGAAATCTTGTCCTTCTTGATTTTCAAAATCATGATTTTTGCTCTCATCTTCAAGAAAATATTTAAGTGCCGTTTTACTGCCCGAAAAACTAAAAGTAGGTGTCGGTGCGCTTTTCATGGGGATGGGAAAGGTAAAGCGCTTCTCATTGCCTTTTTTAGCGAGATCATCAATATGTTTGCCCGCAGGGTAGGGAAGATTCATGAGGCGCCCACCTTTATCAAAGGCCTCACCCGGAGCATCGTCAACGGTGTCACCAATAATTTCAAAATGGGTTGTTGAATGAACAACAAAGAAAATTCCATGACCTCCGCTAATAAGGAGCCCAAGATAAGGGTAAGGAATTTCTTTTTGCGTATGGGTGAGGTAAATGGCCTCAAGATGAGCGTAAAGGTGATTAACGGGAATAATCGGTTTTTGGGAAATCAGAGCAATGGTTTTTGCTAGAGAAATTCCCGTAATCAGAGGACCTAGGAGACCTGGATGCGTAGTGACGGCAATGCCATCAAGATCATTTTTAGTAGAGATTTGACTCTCTCGTTCTAACTGCTCTAGGAGCAAAGGAAGTTTTTCTGCATGAGAACGGGCCGAAAGTTCGGGAACGACACCGCCCCATTTTTCAAGAAACTTTTGCGAATAAGTTAAATGAGAAATGATGCTATGAGGTTTGTTTATTTCTTGGGATGGTTTGAGAAGACAGAGAGAGGTATCATCACAACTTGTTTCAATGGCCAAAATCATTATTTCATCTTTTCCAGTAATTTCTTTGCCTCTGGCACGCGCCGAGACTTTGGGTATTCTTTCATCACTTGTTTATAGGCCTCTTTTGCCTCTTTTATCTTATTTTGTCTTGCAAGAATTTTGCCAATATGGAGAAGAGCGTTGGGGGCATAGCCAGAACCAGGTGTTTTACTATAAAAATTGCTGAGAGAAATAAGGGCATTATCTAATTCACCGCGAGCAAAAAAGTACATTCCTTTTTGATATTCTTCAGGAATATCGCTGGGAGCGCTGCTGGTAGTTTTACTTTTACTGCTACCTTTTTTTAGCTCTTTAAGGGCGTCAGTGACTTCTTTAATCATCTCTTGAGTCTTTTTCATCATAGTCTCAAGTTCTTTCATGCGTGTCGTTCTCTCTGATTCACGCTGGATGGCCAAATTATTTTCTTCGTTCCATGTTTCATATTGGCGACTAAGGAGGTCTACTTGACCTTGGAGTCTCATCTGCTGCTCCATAACTTGATTGAGCTGCAAATTAAGCTGAGCATTGGACATGGAGCTGGCCCCCATTTGTTTTTCAGATTCTTGAAGTTTCATATTTAGTTCATCCATCATTTTTTGTTGACGGATGTCTTTTTGTGTTTGGCATGAAAGAAGGAAAGTAGAGGCAAGAAGGAAAAAAAAGATGTTTGTCATAAAAAAATCCTAATAAGGGGTTTTATCTAGAATTATTGGCCGAAAGAGCAGCTTCGGCAGCACTGTTCTCTGCGCGCTCTGAATATTCTTTACATAAAATAGCGTATTCTTTGGCCTTGTTGAAATACTTTCGTCTGTATGAACTTTTGGCCTTGAGATAATAGAGTTCTGCCTTGCTATAAAGATTAGGTGCAAGAGCAGCGGCGTTGGCCTCTTTTGCTGAAGTAAAGGCCGATTCAGCGAAGGCCATCTCGTATTTTGGCCCTGTGGTAAAAATCGCACAGGACCAAAATGAAAGAGATGTTGTAAGAATAAGGAGTAAGGAAATAACCTTACTTGCTTGTGATAACGAAATTACCACGGCGATTTCTTGACCATGATGATTCTGAATGGCCATACTCTAATGCTCTCTCTTTTCCGTAAGAGATGATAGTGATTCGGCTTGATTTTACACCAAGGGCCACAAGATAATCCTTAACAGCTTTTGCTCTTCTTTCTCCAAGGGCCAAGTTGTATTGAACACTTCCGCGCTCATCACAATGACCTTCAATTTGAACATTGATAGAAGTATTGTCCATTAGGTAAGTAGCATTTTCTTTAAGATCCATGGCCGTGTCACCAGTGATCATAGAAGAGTCAAAAGGAAAGAAAACAGTGCGAAGTAATCCAGCTTTTTTGCTATCAGAATCACCATAAAGTTCTGCTTTTTCACTATAACCTTCCATTTCTCCCATAGCGCCTCTTTTCTTCTTGCTGGCGCAATTGGAAAGACCAAGCGAGAGACCTAGAATTAATGCAACATGTAACAATTTTTTAACAACCATAACCACTGTTCTCCTTCTTTTAAGATAATAAAATACTTATTTCCTATTGTTTATATCATAGCTCTTTTTCTGTTAGCACT
>CALDHR010000131.1 GCA_937898585.1 uncultured Oligoflexia bacterium | reverse complement strand
CTTGAAATGGTCTTAACAGGGGCCGGCCCTTTTGCTACAAAGCAGGGACTCTCTTTATTGAGCGGAGAGGAAAAGAGCTCTTTTGAGGGGCTTAGAGAGGCCTATCTGACCTTTCGTTCTGCTTTTGAACTAGGCATCGACTTTTCTGATGATGTGGGAGTTGAGCAAGGAGAGCATCTTTTAAAGGAAGGATGGCGTCAATTTTATCACAAAGCCCTCCTCTATAAACATAGAGTCGAGTTATCTAATGACTTTGAGCTTGCTTCTCCCTCAATTGTTCTCTCAGGGCCTGTTAATACGGGGAAAAGTACTTTTTTTAATGCTCTTTTGGCGACAGATCGGGCCATTGTCTCTTCTATCGAAGGAACGACTCGCGATTTTATTAAAGAAAAGATCTCTTTTAAGGGAATGACCTTTGATCTTTTGGATACAGCAGGTGAAAGAGAGACTGTTGATACCATCGAGTCCCGTGGAATTGAAAAGGCCGCCCTTTTAACGAAAAAGGCCTTTTATTAATATTCAGCTTGCTAAGGCCAAGGATCGGGGTTTTTTAAAAAAAGAAAAAAATATCGATCTTTTAGTTATTAATCACTTAGACCTTTTGACAGAGGAGGAAAGAAGAGAAGAGCTTCTCTATTGGGCAGATGAACAATTTTCCTCTTTCCCGCGCCTTCTTTGCTCTTTATTGCCCTCTCAAGAGAGCTCTTACTTTCTTTTTTCCCGTGGTTCTATAGAACCAGTTGAAGAAAAAATTGATGGTCCTATAGAACCAGTTTTGCTTCAAGAGGTTTTAAAAAGAGTAGTAGATAAATATAGTCAGTTAATAAAAGAGAGACCTCTTTTGGTCCCAAGGCAACGCTTTTTATTGAGCGATGTTTTGGAGGTTTCTCGTGTTGTTAATTCAGAAATGCAAAATGAGGCCATTGATCTTGGAGTTCTTTCGTTTTATATCAATGATCTAGGAGAGAAGGTAGATGCTTTGCTGGGGGTAACAACTTCTCGCGATATTCTTGCCCATGTCTTTGATAATTTCTGTATTGGTAAATAGAATTTAATAATGTTCCACGTGGAACAAATCTTTAGCGGTGATTCATGAAAGAATTTGATGTGGCCATTTTAGGGGGAGGGCATGCTGGTCTTGAGGCCGCGTTTGCAGTTGCCCAGTTTTCTCTTAAGGTGGCCTTAATAAGCATGAAGGGAGTTCCCTTAGGTTCGGCTCCTTGTAATCCGGCCGTGGGCGGAGTGGGGAAAGGACAGTTGGTTCGAGAAATCGATGCAATGGGGGGATTGATGGGAAAGCTGGCCGATGGGGCAGCGATTCAATGTCGAACCTTAAATGCTTCTAAGGGTCCGGCCGTTCAGTCAACGCGTTTTCAAATCGATAAAGAAGTCTATTCGGCTTTGGCCACGGAAGAAGTGAAAAAAAACCCTTTTATTACATACTTTCCTTGGCGGATAGAGAAAATGGGAGAGGAGGCAGGTCTTTATTTTTTAGAAAATGAAGAAAGAGAGCTTCTTTGGGCCAAAAAAGTCATTATAACGGCCGGAACATTCTTAGAGGGAAATCTTCATGTGGGTGAGGAGAAGAAGGCAGGGGGGAGATTTGAAACTCAGGCCAGCTCTTCAGCTCAAAAAATGAAGCTTCCCCTTAAAGTACTCACTAAAAAGTTTAAAACAGGGACTCCTCCGCGCCTTAAAGAGAGTAGTATTGATTTTTCACAGCTAGAAGAACAGCCTTCAGATGATTCGGTGGTGAACTTTCACTGGAATCACTCTCCTAACGAGCGTTTTCTACCTCAGCGAAGCTGTTTTTTGACGGAGACGAATGAAAAGACTCTTTCTCTTATTAGAGAAAATAAAGAGCGCTCTCCCATGTATAATGGGCAGATTCAAGGAATGGGTCCTCGTTATTGCCCCAGCATTGAAGATAAGGCCTTTCGCTATCCAGAACGAAATGAACATCATTTATTCGTAGAGCCAGAAGGATTAAAGCTTGAAAGCTGGTATCCCAATGGAATTTCCACGAGTTTGCCTCGAGAGGTTCAGGAAAAATTTGTCCATACCATTAAAGGATTTGAAAAGGCCGAAATTCTTGTGGCCGGATATGCCGTAGAGTACCAAGTGGTAGATACCTCTTGTCTTGATGAGACACTTCAAGTGAAAGATTCCCCAGGACTTTATTGTGCGGGTCAAATTAATGGGACTTCAGGCTATGAAGAAGCGGCCGCGCAGGGGATGGTGGCCGGTTTAAATGCAAGTTTGGCCCTTTTGGGGCGCTCGAAGCTTATTTTTTCGCGTTACGAGAGTTATATAGGGGTTTTAATTGATGATCTTGTGCATAGTTCACGCGATGAGCCTTATCGCCTTTTTACAGCAAGAGCAGAAAACCGACTCTATCTTCGAGAAGATAATGTTTTTTGCCGAATGGTGAGCTATCGCAAGAAATTATACTTGAATTTAGCTCTTGATACTTTTTATGAAGATTATGAGAGAGAAAAGAGAGTTCTAGGGGGAGTTGTCTCTGAAGCAAGACTAGAACTAGAGGATCTTTCTTCTCATCTTCAGGAATTTGTGGGGCGGTTCTATAGAACCAAAGAAGGCAAAAATGACAAGAAAATCTCTCTTAAGCAGCTTCTAGCAGGACTTAACAGTGCTTCAAGTGATTTTTTAATGCTTTATTTAAAGGAAGAAGGACTTTCATTTATTCCCTCTGTGGTGAGAACGGTGGGGATTTCTTCTCGCTATGAGAGTTTTATTGAAAAAGCACTTAAACAATACCGGCGTTTGGATAAATTGCGCCTTTCTCCTCTTAACTGGGAGCGATGGGCCACTCATCAAGGAGTTTCCCATGAATGCAGAGAAAGAATTGCTAAGATTAGACCTCAAACATTTGCAGCTCTTTCTAGTATAGAAGGAATTCGCACGTCAACACTGGCCCTTGTGGCCTCAAGTATCAGCTCATAAAAGAGGTTATTGTGTTTTCACTAAAAGATGCCAAGGGGCCCGCAAAGCTTTATTTTGATTTAACGCAGACAACTTTTAAAGGTCTTAACCTTATTGGGTATAAAGAATTTGATGATTTTTTTATTAAGCAAGTAGAGGACTGTCTTCTTCCTTTTATTCATTTTCCTCAATTGAAAAATTATATGGAAGAATCTTCTCTTCTTTTAGATGTGGGATTTGGAGGTGGATGGCCTCTTTTTATTCTCTCCCTTCTTTTTCCAGAAAAAAGAGTAATCGGTCTTGATGCGCGTAAAAAAAGAGTTGTGGCGGTTGAAGAAATGGCCAAAGAATTGAGCTGCCCTAATATAAAAGTTTTTCACCATCGGATGGAAGAAGTTTTATTAGATGAAAGTTCATTTATTACCTTTAAAGGCGTTGGTTCTGTTGACGAGTGCCTATCTCTTGTTGGTTCTATAGAACCAACTTATGTTTTGTTTTATAAAGGACCTTCTTTTGATGAGCAAGAAGGGGATAAATTAAATACTTTTCTAAAACAAAATAATCAGTGGAAACTCATTATGGATGAAGATTATGAACTCTCTACATCCCACAAGCGCCGCATCCTTTTATTTCACAAAAGAAAAAATGTTCCACGTGGAACAAAAAAAGATCTTGTCAGAGCTTCACAACTTATCTAAAAATAGACTCTAGTGTCAATTTTTTATGAGGAGTTCTTAAGTGGCCAAAATTATCGCTCTTACAAATCAGAAAGGTGGAGTAGGAAAGACGACAACAACAGTCAACTTAGGGGCCTGCCTCGCTGTAGCAGGGAAGAAAGTGCTTTTAGTTGACTTAGATCCTCAGGGAAATGCCAGTGTGGCCTTAGGGCTTGATCCTGAGTCTTTTGAAGGAAAGAGCGTCTACCAGGTACTGGTGGATAATATGTCTATTAAAAAAACTCTTTGCGCAACAGAGATTGATACTCTTTTTGTCTGTCCTGCAGATAAAGATCTCGTCGGTGCCGAAATTGAATTAGTAGGTGCCATGTCTCGCGAGACACGGTTAAAAAAGGCCCTCGATTCTTTGCGAGAGGACTTTGATTATATTCTAATCGATTGCCCTCCATCATTAGGCCTTCTTACCCTCAATGGTCTCACGGCAAGTGATAGCTATCTTGTTCCCATGCAAACAGAATATTTTGCTATGGAGGGCCTCTCTCAGCTTATTAATACGGTTCATCTTATTAAAGGCCAGCTCAATGAGAGGTTGGAGCTAGAGGGAGTTCTTCTCACTATGTTTGATGGGCGAAATAATCTCCACAAGCAAGTTCTTCAAGAAATTAATGAACACTTTAAAGAGAAAGTTTTTAAAAGTATTATTCCGCGCAATGTCAAGCTGTCTGAATGTCCTAGTTTTGGAAAACCAGTAATTCTCTACGATGTGGATTCTAAGGGGGCCGAATCTTATTTCGCTCTAGCAAAAGAAGTTCTTGTGAGAAATTTTTCCTGAACCTCTCGAGGCAAACTCG
>CALDHR010000130.1 GCA_937898585.1 uncultured Oligoflexia bacterium | reverse complement strand
CAGGCCTACGTAGCTGTTTTTATCTTGGGAATAGGGATTTTTTTTATTTCTCCTTTTTTAATCTATCTTTATTCAAAAAACAGACTGAATGCTTCAAGGTTAGGTTTTATCTTAAGTTGTCAGCTTTATATATGGGCCTCGCATGCAGGACTTAGAGAGACGACAATTGTATCATTTTATATTCTACCTTCTTTAATTCTTCCTTTTGTTATTTTTGAAGTAAGAGAAAAAAAAGAAATATTACTCTCTCTCTTAATGGTTCTTATTAATTCTTTAATTCTTGAAACAAATTCTTATCTTGTAATTTTAAATAGTTTTATTCCAGCTGTTTATCCCTATGAGTCTCTTAGGCTATGTAATTTTTTTGGATCAATGATTATCACCGTTATTTTTTTAAAAACAAAAATGTCTTTTATTGAAAAGCAAAATTTTATTACAAATGAGGCCGTTAGAAAATTAGAAGAGGCCCAAAATGTTGCAAAAATAGGAAGTTGGTCATTTGATATAAAAAAACAAAAAATTCAATGGTCAAAAAAAATGTACGATCTTTTCAAGCAGAAAGAGGAGGAGCAAGAGCCTTCTTATGAAGATCATCTAAAGACAATCCATCCTGATGATAGAGAGCTGTGGAAGAAGACCGTCGAAAAATGTCTTGAAGATGGGCATCCTTATAAAATGATTTTTCGAGTTGTTCATTTTGAAGATGAAATTTCATGGATGGAAGCATTAGGCGAAGGGTGTTTAGATGAGAACAATAAAGTTTATATCCTTCAAGGAACCTGCCAAGATATAACAGAGAGAAAAAAACTCGAGGAGGATTTAGAAGAACAAAGATGCATCTCTTTTCATCAATCGAAACTGGCCTCCATTGGACAGTTGGCCGCTGGAATCGGACATGAGATTAATAATCCTTTGACCATTATAAAAATGTCTCAAATAGCATTACGAGAAGATTTGAACAAAGAAGACATAAAAAATGAAAAAATATTTGATCGTTTGAAAAAAATAGATTTCTCTGCTAATAGGATCCAAAATATCGTAAAAGGTCTTCGTGTTTTTTCTCGCAGCGATACTGATACAAATGAACTTTTTTCTGCTGTTGACCTCATTGAAGAGACAGTTTTGATGCTAGAAGATCTTTATAAAAGAGATGGCGTTGTTCTGATAAATTCAATAGGATTAGAGATAGATAAGAGCATTGCCATCAATGGAGTAAGAGGAAGATTTCAGCAGGTTTTAGTTAATCTTCTTAACAATGCAAGAGATGCTCTTTGTGAACAAAAAAGAGACGAGAGAACGATTAAGTTATTTGCTTCTTTGGTGGAAGATCACGTAAAAATCAACATTCAAGACAATGGGCCAGGAATCTCAGAAGAGATACAAGCAAAAATATTTCAACCTTTTTTTACAACAAAAGAAATTGGTAAGGGAACAGGGATTGGTCTCTCTCTTGTCAATACAATAGTAAAAGAACATTCTGGAAATATTAACATTGAATCTAAAATAGGATTAGGGACTGCTTTTATTCTTACTTTCCCCTGTTCGAAACTAAAGGAATAAAGAAGATTATGCATTATTACCGTTTTATTTTTCTTGTATTTATTTTTTCAAGCTGTCGCTTTGGGGAAAAAGTAGATTCTTATTTAAAGTCACCTCAAGAAGGAAGAGCAACATCTTCTAGAAAAGTAAATGTCTTAGTGGAAGATACAGGATTTCTTTTTCATCATGAAGTTTTTAAAGATAAAATTATTGGTTTTTACACACATGATTGCAAAAAAGAGAAAGGCTGTGTTTACCGAAATCACCTCAAAACACCTCTCTTTGTTAAAGATAAAAATCCCAATCAAGAGGCCCTTGAAAAGGCCAGAGAAGTAATCCTCTCAAAAAATAACCGGCCTATTATGCTTCCTCGCAAGCTCAAAAAATCTTTTAAAAAATCATTTAATCGGTTTCAAAAGGCCCTCTCTTATTATCACGGTACCGCCACAGCAGGTCTTATCGCTCTTCACAATCCTCACGTGAATCTTGTTTTTGTGGAATCAAGCGAGCTGAGTGGTTCTTTGGCCCTCACAGACTCTTTAATATCTCAAGTCTCTTCGCTCATTCGTTGTCCAAGTCAGGAAAAAATTAATGAAGGATTAAAGGAATTAAAAGATCCTTCATTTCAAAAGAAATACATCTTTGGACCTCTTTCAAAAGAAGAAAGCTCTTATTTAGATATTTTGAAAAAACACGATATTCGCTTTGTGAATAATAGTTTTGGAGAACTAAACTACCGCGATTTTAGCAAGAAGGTAAAAAAGAAATGTTCTAAAATTGATCTTTCAGAGTTTTATATTTTAAGTTCCCACTTAGAAGGCGAAAGAAAAAAATATCTCGATAAACTCTATCGCTCTCTTGGGCTCAATGTGACAGTTTTTCAATCGGCCGGTAACAACGGAAGAGAGGCCAATAATCGCAAAGAATCAAAAGTTTGTTACGATAAAACGCGAGATCACTTTATTGTAGGTTCTTTTAACTACAAAGGTGAACGCAGTAAATTTTCTAATCATGGAGATTGCGTGACCTTTGATTATCTAGGAGAAGATGTCATTGTTCCCACGTTGCACAATAGCTACTTTGTGGCCTCGGGAACTAGTTTTAGCACTCCTCTGGCCATCAGAGAAATAACGAGATGGCGTTATCTGCCTTCTTCTCACCAAGAACTTCAATTAATGGTGGAGCGCCGAATAGATAAAAAGAAAAACTTTGCTCTCTCCACCGCCCCCTTGAGCTTGGCCTTTGAAGCAAAAAATATTTTATTTTGGGATGAAGGAACAAATTTGGCCTTGCATAGCGAAGAATGCTCTCTCAATAATATTCCCTTAAGAAAAGAGAGTATTTTAGAACAAAGTAAAATCAAAATGACCTCCCCCTTCAGAATTCCTCGCGCTGTCTTGAAGCTTTTCTTGTAATTCCCACCCATATTGATTATCACTGTCTTCTATTTTTTCATTGAGGAGCAGGTGTTTTCATGGAGCAGTCGTCACTACAAAAATTAACGTATAACCCATCAGAGATGGAGAAAAAAGCGCTGAGTCTTTGGCAAAAAGAAGGCGTCTATAAATACGATAAAAACCGTTCCCGCCAAGAGACTTTTTCCATTGATACACCCCCTCCCACCGTTTCAGGTTCCCTTCACTTAGGGCATATGTTTAGCTACTCACAAACAGATGTTATTGCACGCTACCAGCGCATGAAGGGAATGAATGTTTTCTACCCCATGGGCTGGGATGACAACGGCCTTCCCACCGAGCGACGCGTACAAAATGTCTATGGAATTCAGTGTTCTCTTGAGATTCCCTATGATCCGGCCTATCAGGCCACGAAAAAAGAGGGAAAAAAAAATCTCAAAGCAGAAGATATCTCGCGCGAGAATTTTATTGAAGTCTGCAATGAATTAACCCTCGAAGATGAGAAAGTTTTTAAAAATCTTTTTATGAATTTAGGCCTCTCCGTTGATTGGAACTTAGAATATTCCACCATTAATGATCTTTCGCGAAAAATTGCCCAGCGCTCTTTTCTCGACCTCTTTGAGAAAAAACTCGCCTACACTCAAGAGGCCCCCATCATGTGGGACCTCGACTTTAAAACAGCAGTGGCCCAGGCCGAAGGAGAAGATCGCGAAATAGCTGGCCATTATTACGATATTGAATTTGCCGTAAGCAGCGGCAAAAGTGAAAATGAGAATGACGCAAAATTTACTATCTCCACAACACGCCCTGAACTCTTAATGGGTTGCGTGGCCGTTGTGGCCCACCCCGATGATGAGCGCTACAAAAGTTTTTTTGGCAAAAAAGCAAAAACCCCTCTCTTTAACGTGGAAGTTCCCATTCTGCCGGCCCTTCACGCTGATCCTGAAAAAGGGACAGGGATTTTGATGGTGTGCACTTTTGGAGACGCCAACGATGTTGATTGGTGGAAACAGCAAAAAAACCTCCCTCTGCGCCAAGTCTTTGATGCCGCTGGACATATCGAATCCATCGAATTTGGCACCGAGAAATTTCCTTCACTCGATGCCGTGAAGGCCAATAAATATATGGAAGAGCTGAAAGGTCTCTACATGAAGGCCGCCGCCAAAAAAATTGTGGAATTCTTACAGGCCGAGAACCTTCTGAAAGGAGAAATCCGACCCACAAAGCGTTTTGCCAAATTTTATGAAAAAGGGCAACGTCCTCTTGAGTATCTCTCTTCACGCCAGTGGTTTGTGCGTCTTCTCCATCAAAAAGAAGAGTTTTTAAATCGAGGTAAAGAGATCTCTTGGCTTCCCGAGCATATGAAAAATCGCTTTGATAATTGGGTGAAGGGACTTTCTGCTGATTGGTGTATTGGAAGACAGCGCTTTTTTGGTGTTCCTTTTCCTGTTTGGTACCCCATTGATGGAGAAGGAAAAGTTCAATACCATAAACCCATTGTGGCCAGTCAAGAAGATCTTCCCTTAGATCCCCTCAATAGTGTCCCTGTTGGTTATACGGAATCGCAGCGCAATGAAAAAAATGGTTTTAAGGCCGATACAGATGTGATGGATACATGGGCCACATCATCTCTCACGCCGCAAATTGGAGGTCGCTGGGGGGAAGAAGGGAGCTATTTTGAGAATATCTATCCCTTTGATTTTCGTCCGCAGTCGCATGAAATTATCCGCACGTGGGCCTTTTATACCGTGGCCAAATCCCATTTTCATGAAGATAAATTGCCTTGGCGCAATATTGCCATCAGTGGCTGGATTCTCGATCCTGATCGCAAAAAAATGAGTAAGTCCAAAGGCAATGTAGTGACGCCGGAGAAATATCTGGAAGACTATGGGGCCGATGCTTTTCGCTATTGGGCCTTGCGTGCGAAGCTAGGAGTTGATACGGCCTTTGACGAAAATCAGTTTAAAATCGGGCGCAAGCTTTGCAATAAAATTTTTAATGCCACTAAATTTGTTCTCATGCAGCTGGAGAATGCTACTTCAAAAGTAGGTTATGATGTTGAGAAGATCGTCGTGGGGACGGATCGATTGTGGCTCGATGAGCTTTCTTTTTGCATTGAAGACGCCACAAAGGCCTTTGAGAAGTTTGATTATTCAAGTGCCCTCATGAGAATTGAGAGTACATTTTGGAATTTTTGCGATTACTACATTGAGTTAGTGAAAGTTCGTAGCTATCAAGGTCAGCAAGAAGAGAAAGTGAGTGCAGAAGAGTCACTCAAATATTCTCTTGATGTCTTCAACCGCCTTTTTGCCCCCTTTATGCCTTTTTTAATGGAAGAAATTTTTCATTGGCGCCAAGAATTTTTAAGTGAAACCTTTGATGTGCCTTCCATTCATCTTATGAAATGGCCTTTGAGTGAAGAGCGAGAGATGCAAGATTACTCTTTTGATCTCATCAAAGAAATTAGTTCGGCCATTCGTGCACAAAAAACAAAAGAACAAAAAGGGATGAAAACAGAGGTGAGTTTGTTAAAACTGGCCTTGTTAAAAAATGAAATTCCTTCCTTTGAATTGGCGCGCGAAGATCTCATGAGTTCTGGTGGAGTAAAAAAAGTAGAATTGAGTGAAGCAAAAAGTTTGGAAGAGCGCAAAATTGAGGTTACTCTATTGGGATGAAATACCCATTTTTTCTTTTCTTATCTTTCTTACTCGCAAGTTGTTTTAACTCCTCACAAGAAGGAGCAAAGCAAGAGGAGGCCTCCTCTGTGGCCATGCCAAGTGTTCCTACAAGAGAAGAACTTAGTAATAGAAAAGACATCTCTGTTTATACAGATAGCAAGGAAGAAATTGAGAAGATTGCCGTTTTTGAAAAAAAATTTACCAAGCAACAACTTCGGCAATCCCACTTTCTTTTTGTCCAAGAGCTTTTTTCACTTTTTCTCAAGCGTTCTCCAACCTCAAAAGAGGCCCAAAATATTCTCTCAAACCTAGATCAAGGAGGAACGCGCGAGGGTGTTTTTCGCTCAGTTCTCTACGGTGATGAGTTTTATCAAATGGAAGATTCTGCTCGTGCGTTTTCTCAGGAGAGTCTCGCTGTTTTAAGTGATCTTCTCAGGACTGTTTTTCAGGCCGAGGTGAAAGAAGAAGTTCTAGAGAAGATGTCTTTTAAAACGCTTCTTCGCTTTTTTACGGAACGTGCGCTCTCTCTTCTTGAGTTCTGGGAGCAAGATATGGAGAAGGCCTATGAGTGGTATGCTCATCTCTCTTCAAGTTTAGCAAAGAAAGTGGTCTTTGCAGAAGAAGGGCCTGCTCATCGCCGAGAAGTCTCTTTAGAAAAGCAATACGCTATGGCCAAACTTCTTCCCATGGATCTTCTGCGCTCTGAAATTATTATTAAATTGGCCATTTTTGTTCACTCCCTCCATTAATGATTCTTTACGAAGCGAAAAAAATTAGCGACAATTTTTCTAACTTTTGTGGGGGAGAAAAAAATGGATCGCATCAGCTTTAATCGGCCTTTTATTGTAGGTAAAGAACTCTATTACATTGCTGAGGCAGTTATCAAAGGCCATACGGCAGGAGATGGCCCCTTTACGCATCGTTGCCACGAGTTAATGCAAAATCGTTTTCATATTGAAAAAGTTCTCCTCACCCACTCATGCACGGCGGCGCTAGAGATGGCGGCCATTTTGTGTGATGTGGGACCGGGTGATGAAGTGATTTTACCCTCCTTTACTTTTGTCTCCACGGCCAATGCTTTTTATTTGCGCGGGGCCACCTTGAAGTTTATCGATATTCGTCCTGACACCCTCAATATGGACGAGACGCTCTTGGAAAAAATGATTACACCTAAGACGAAAGTTATTGTGCCTGTCCACTACGCTGGCGTGAGCTGCGAGATGGATAGCATTATGAAGATTGCCGCAAAGTACGGTATTTTTGTGGTGGAGGATGCCGCGCAAGGATTAGGAGCGAGGTATAAGGGAAAATTTTTGGGTTCATTAGGTCATTTAGGGGCCTTTAGTTTTCACGAGACAAAAAATGTGATTAGCGGAGAAGGGGGCGCCCTTACCATTAATGAGAATAGGTTTTATGAACGAGCAGAAATTATTCGCGAGAAGGGCACCAATCGGCGCAAATTTTATCGAGGCGAAGTAGATAAATATACTTGGATGGATGTAGGATCCTCTTATCTACCTTCTGATATTATTGCGGCCTTTCTCTATGGCCAATTAGAAAATATTGATTTGATTTTGCAAAAGCGGCGAGAGATTTGGGAATTTTATGAGCGAGAGCTTTCTCCTTTGGCCAGGGAAGGATTTTTTGAACTTCCTACTATTCCTAAAGAGTGTGAGCACAATCATCATATTTTTCAACTTATTTTGCCTACGCCGCAGTTGCGCGAGGAGTTTCTCGAAGAGATGAAAAAAAATGAGATTGGCGCTGTTTTTCACTATGTGCCACTGCATCTTTCTCCTGTGGGAGAGCGCCTTGGAGGTAAAAAAGGCGATCTTCCTGTAACAGAATCTTATTCGGCCCGTCTCGTGAGACTTCCTCTTTATTATTCGCTGGCACGCGAACAACAAGAATTTATTGTTAAAACTATTTGCCGTTTTTTTGCGCGAAAATCTGTTCAAATAGGGCCTGTTTTAGAGATGTAGAAGAATTCTTCACAAAGAAAGTGCTTGACTTTTAAGGCCAAATTTAGGTAATTAAGCGAGTCCAAAAAATTTATGCGGGATTAGCTCAGTTGGTAGAGCGTCTGCTTGCCATGCAGAAGGTCGTGAGTTCGAATCTCATATCCCGCTCCACTTTCACCTAAAGCTCTCTGCAGAAAAGTCGATATTCCCAGTATGAGAATATCAAAAAATCTATACCTCTTTATTTTTTTACAGTTCATAAGATTTAACGTTTTTTCCGCCTATGTCGTTAAAAATATAAAATATGCAGATTTATCACTAGAAAAACAGAGAGAGATTTTTCAACTTATTCAAGAAGGCCAGTTTGATTCTCCAAAAGAAATTCAAGAAAAAATAAAAGAAAAGACAGGTGTGACGGCCGAGTTACAGTTTGTCCCAGAAGACGAATATAATATCATGTCTACAAAAATAGGTCCTAATACTGGTCTGGGAGTAATTTCAGGAGAATTGTTGAAGGTACATGCTTTTTTATCTGAGGTTGGTCATATACCAACAATGAAAAAGAAATATAGGCCTTTTAAAGAGATAGCGCAGAAAATTCAAGCGGACTTATTTTGGGTGATCAGTGATTATCATAAAAAATCAGAAGGGCCATATCCTATTAAAACAGACGGTGTTGAAGATTTTTTAAAGATGAAAGGAAAAGAATCTTTCATTGATGAGAAAATTGAAAGAATGCAGTATGGAGGAGGGAATAATCGTGAAAAAATAGAAGAGGAGCGAGAGTTAATTCTGAGAGAGGTGGAAGAGTTAACACTAATGATAGAAATATCAGAAGAATCAAAAAAAGAAAAAGAAGTAAAAAAAGAATTAGAAGAGCTTATTTCTAATTTACGTCCTGAAGAAAATCCTCGAAAAATTATTGAGAAGAATAGATTGAGCGATATATTGAGGGATATATTGAGCATACACCCTGATTTAAAAACCATTATTGATGCTGCCTCTAAGACTGAAAAACCTGCTCATCTTTATCTTTACAGAGGAACAATGGGTGATAAGAAAAAAGGTGTTATCGAGGAAGAAATGGGAAGGTTGAGCTTTGGGAAATCTTTAACAGGAGGAATCTTATTTGATAAAGATGCCTCGGCAGGAGCAATTGGATTACAACGAGAAATTCTTTATCGCTTAGAGATAAGCAAGGATGATTTTTTGCAATTAAAAGATTGCATTGTTTTTGATCCCCATGTGCATTCTTCAGAAAGACAAATTTATTCGTCGGGAGAATATTTTCATCCTCGTCTAAGGATAAGTGGTGCTTGTGCGGAGCTTGCAGAAAAGCTTTATGGTGAACATATTACAATTTTAAAGTTGGGCGATAAAATTTTACCAGATAAAAATGATCCTGAAGTAAAAAAATTGTTAGAAAATACGGTGAAAATGTTGAAAAAAGAAAAAGAGGATTGCTTAAGAAAGTCTCTTGGTAAAACAAAAGATATAAACAGTAGCGCAGGGACTTGTCATCTTTTTTAATTCGGTGCCAGGAACCTTTTGGTAGCAATGGCGCATTATAAAAAAAGAAACTTAATGCTATAATTAGTTAACGCACCATTGCTACCAAAAGGTTCCTGGCACCGTTTGAGTTTTGAGTAAGATTTGGAGGAGGCGTTCGACGCCGATGGCAATTCCCACAGATGAAGGAAGATCTGATTGAATACAGGCCAAAAATTCTTGGGCCGTAGGTAGTTCATAGTTGTAAATTTCTTTTTTTAACTTCATTTCACGATGAAAGGTTTCACGAATAAAAGAGCTATCTGTTTCTTCAACAAAACAGTTCCCAACTTCAATACCATCGAGATAAAGTTCAAAGCGGCGGCACACAAGAGAATCTTTAGGATCAATGACAGAGAGCGATTTCATAGAGGCCGGATAGCGGTGCAAAATCAGATAAGGATATTTCGCCAGCTGTGGTTCAATGATATTAAGGAACAAAAGAAAAAAACAATCATCCCAGGAGACATCGTTAAAAGAAGGAAGAGGAATTTCTTTAAAATCAGTTTTAATTTTTTCATAGAGAGACTCTTTTGTTAAATAATCCTTCCAAGAAAAACCGCAAAACTCTAAAAAAATCTCATCAGTCGAACGATAGGTAAAATCAATACTTTCACCCTTAATACTCTCCATTATTTTCTTTAAATCAGAAAGCAGCTCCTCAACACTGCCAAGCCGATAAAACTCCAACATTAAAAAGGCCCTGCGGTGATAAGGGGAATAAGGGTCATCCCTAAAAGCATGACTTAGAGAAAAGAGATTCATCGGGACTTTACTGAGAATCTTCTTTAGCGCAAACTCAGGCGAGGTGGCCAAAAACTCAGAA
>CALDHR010000129.1 GCA_937898585.1 uncultured Oligoflexia bacterium | reverse complement strand
AATATTTAAAGACAAAAAAACCACGAAAATTTCTTTTTGAATCAAGTAAAAAAACAAAAAAAGAATCCTTTAAAACAAGTATCTTTTTATCAAAATCATCAGCACTTAATGTTGCTAAAACATGATCTCCTGTTACGATTTCACTACTATTAAATGAATTTGCCTCAAAATATTTTTGATTGAATGGGTTTTTTATGGCCCCAAGGTCTTTATAATCTTTTTTAAGAACTTGTTTTAAACTGTTCTCAACTTCATGAAAAATAAAGATATCCAAAAAAACTTCGCATGTGCTCATTGTTTTAAAAAAAAGCTCTACCTCCTTTACAATAAACTCTAAGCTTTTACCTAATGTCATCTCTGAAATTATTTCATTTTTATTCTTGATAAGAAGTTCACTTTTTATAACTCTCTGATTAAGGATGTAAAGTTCATGAAAAAGAGCAAAAAGAATCCCAAAAAGAAGAGGAAAAGAAAAGAAGCTAAACATATAAAGGTTTTGACTTTCAATAACCCAGACAATATTTTTATAATCAAAGCTCATCGAGAGCTCTTTTAAGTCAAGAATAATAAAAGTTGCAGGAAAAATCAGACCAAATAAAACGCCTCCTAGAATAGATAAAAACCTTCTCATCATAACCATGATCGCCACCTCAAATATTAATTAAACTATTCTCCATTCTAATTCTAAAAACCTACTTTACAAAAGGCGATAAAAAGTCCCTACCCTTCAATCTCTTTGAATGGTTAAAAATTCCTCTATCATGAAGAAACTGTTTATGTATAATCGTTAAGTATAGACTATAATTATCCAGCTCAAGTGATGTAAAAAATGAAAGTGAATATTCTAATTGTGGATGATGAACAAGAACTCCGTGAGGTTATAGGAGAAGAGCTTGTTCTTGAAGATTTTGAATGCCATTTTGCTAAAAGTGGCAATGATGCTCTCAAGTTTCTCTTTAATAAACAATCGCCAGAAGTAGACATTATTTTATCTGATATTCGGATGGAAGACGGTAACGGGATCTACCTTCTCGAGAAACTCAAAGAGGAAAAACCTGACCATCCTCCTCTTTATTTTTACTCAGGTTATAGCGAATACGATAAAGTTCTCACTATGGCAAAAGGTGCCCAGGATCATTTTGCTAAGCCCTTAAAAGTTGACTTCCTCATTGAACAATTTAAAAAAAATCATCCGGCCCTTTTTAACCACAAAAAAGACTAATTACTTCACTCACCTTTCCCTCAATATCTTGATCTTCTTCTTTGAGATTTCTCACAACAAAATCTCCTCGCTTCTCTTTTTCACAAAGGGAAATCTGCAAAGAAATTAACCGCTGAATTTCATCAGCAGGAATATTTCGTTCATTTTGAAGCACGTTCTGCTGCCACGCTAAATCAGAGCTCACGACGATAATAACATCTACTTTCTCTTCTAACTTTCTCTCAAAAAGAAGAGGAATTTCATAAACAACAACACTTCCTTCTTTTAGACCATACGTCTTTTCATGAAAAAGAGCGGGAAGTTCCCTATAAAGTATCTGAGAAATTTCTTCCATTTTATCAGGATGAAAAAGGAGAAATTTTCTTAAAAGAGAAAAATCAGCTATTCCTACTTTTTCTAAGAATTTTTTGGCCTCTTTACTTTGATAGGCCTCTTTAACAAGATCATCAGCACTGACAGTAAAAAAACCTCTCTCTTTCATTTTCTGTAGAAAAAAACTTTTGCCACAACCAATCCCACCTGTTACCGCAATAAGAGGAAAGGAAGTCTCATAAAGACGCAAACTCTTCTCTCGCAAAAGGAATTTATTCTTTAAAGTAAAAAAATCCTTACTCATTTGACTTCTCTCTTTGCTTGCCCCCAATAAAACTCTTTTTCTTCCAAGCTCAAATCGGCAAATTTTTTGTTCTCACTTAATAAAATATCTTCAACACGATAAAAGCGCTTTAAGAATTTTTCATTGCCTTTACGCAAAAGATCTTCTGCATCCATTCCCAAATGTCTTGTTAGCTGCGCGATGCTAAAAAGAAGATCTCCAATTTCCTCTCCTACTCTCGTTGCATCAAAGCTACCTGTCGGTGGTAATTCTTCTTTAACTTCTTGCCATTCTTCTTCTACTTTATACATAACCTGACTGTAATCATCCCAATCAAAGTTCGCTATTTTGCTCTTCTTTCCAATTTTTGCTGAACTCATAAGCGCCGGCAAATATAAATCACTCTCAGGAATCATGCGTTCTTTTTTTGCTGCTTTTTCCTTGGCCTTCATTTCATCCCAATTTTTCAAGGCCTCCTCCTCTGTTTTAGCACTCCCTTTATTCTCACCAAAGACATGAGGATGACGATGAATAAGTTTTTCTTTTAAAGCAGAACAAACTTCTTCTAAAGTAAACTCTCCTGATTGCTCTGCAATAACAGAATGAAGCAACACCTGAAGAAGAACATCTCCAAGCTCTTCTTTCATTTCAGAAACATTCTTTTTTTCAAGGGCATAAATAAACTCATAGACTTCTTCTATAGCATTTTTGACAAGAGATTGATGGGTTTGCTTCAAGTCCCACGGACAGCCCGCCTCTGGATCTCTTAAAGCACGGACAACATTAAATAAATCTTCAAATTCCTTCACTTTATCCACCTTTTTCTCTTTTATTTTTCATCGTAAAATGAGAACAATCCATAACTCATAAAAACGGATTTGTTAATGAAATATAATTTTTCTTCTCCCTCAAACACCTCTCATATTCAACTAGAAGTAAACTCTAATTTGCGCAAAAAAGCTCTTCCTCTCATAAAATTTTTGAAATACCTTTTTGAAATACTGCCTCTTTTAGAAGAGGAAATAAAAAAAATTGTTCCGTCTTTAAAGAAAAAATCCAAAACAGGAGAAATCTATCTGGCCCTTCAATTCATTGGAGATGCCAAAATGAAAACAATCAATTTTCAACATCGCCATAAAAACCACACCACTGATGTCCTCTCTTTTCCTATCCACGAAAATCTTCGATCAGGAACAGAAGAAACTCCTCAAAAAATTATTTCCTTAGGAGATATCATTATCTCCTACCCTCTCGCTGTCAGACAGGCCAAGGAAGATAAAATCACTATCCAGCAAGAACTCCTTGAGCTCTTTATTCACGGACTCCTCCATCTCCTCGGCTTTGATCATGAAATTTCCCATCACGAGGCCAACCTACAATTCTCCTTAGAAAGAAAAATTTCTCTCAAGCTACAAAAAGAAAACCCAACTCTGTTTAAAAAATTTATCTTAGGTGCTAATCTCGCCTCTCTAAAGAGGTAAAAGCATGGAAGAGAGTGTCAAAATAAAATTAGATGAGGCCAAAAGTAAGATGGCCCATCATCAAGAAGAATTATCGACAATTGAGCAGTCCCTCCGTGTGACCTCTCTAAGAAATCGTATCAAAGAAATCGAAGAACTCGAATCCCTTGAAGGACTGTGGAACGATCTAGAAAAAGCACAAAAAATTGTTCAAGAAAAAGCATCCATTGAGACAGTTCTCAAAGATTATGACGAAGTGATGACCCTCAAAGAGGATTTTGATATTCTTGTCGAACTGGCCTTAGAGTCAGATGATACAGGTTCTGCCTCTGAGGCCATCACTATCTCCACCGAATACCTCAAAAAACTCTCCCTTCTTCTCCAAAAGGCCCTTCTTTCAGGTGAGTTCGATAGCAACAACGCTATTATCTCCATCAATGCAGGAGCAGGGGGGACAGAGTCTTGTGATTGGGCCTCCATGTTGTATCGCATGCTTATTAAGTGGGCCGAAAAGAAAAAATTTAAGCTTAAACTGATGGATGAGCTATCTGGTGAGACGGCCGGGATAAAATCTGTGACATTTTTAGTGGAAGGCAATTACGCCTACGGTCTCTTAAAGTCAGAGACAGGTGTTCACCGCCTTGTGCGCATCTCACCCTTTGACTCAAATGCCAGACGCCACACTTCTTTTGCCTCTGTCTTCGTCTCGGCAGAGATTGACGATAAAATTGAAATTGAAATTCTCGATAAAGATTTGCGCATTGACGTCTATCGTTCAGGGGGAGCGGGAGGTCAGTCCGTCAATACCACTGATTCTGCCGTTAGAATCACTCACAACCCCTCGGGAATTGTAGTGGCCTGCCAAGTTGAGCGCTCGCAATTACAAAACCGCCAGTTGGCCATGAAGATTCTGCGCTCTAAGCTCCATGAAAAGGCCATGGAAGAAAAACGCAGCAAACAAAATGAAATCGAAGCGGGAAAAAGCGACATTGGCTGGGGGCATCAAATCCGTAGTTATGTGCTACATCCCTACAAACTTGTTAAAGATCATCGCACGAACTTTGAAGTTTCTACCGCTGAACGTGTTTTAGACGGAGATCTTGACGAATTCATCTCTCATTATTTAAAGTCTCTCTAAACTTCTTAACAAGAAAGCGAGGGAGATTTTCATGTATTTAGTCCATAACAAAGAAAACGTTCGCTCCATTCGCTCAACCTTTATCTGGTGCCTCCTTGCTTTTCTTTCAGGAATGATTAACTCGTTTTCCTATCACCGCCTCAAGCTCTTTGTCTCTCACGTCACAGGAACTTCTACCACTATTGGAATGGCCATGGCCGATCATCAGTGGAAGCTTGAGTTTGAGGTGATTGGCATCTTCTTTTCTTTTATGCTGGGAACTTTTGCTGCCGTGAAACTCATTGGCCCTGTTATTTGGAAACATCAACTTAAAGAGCTTTATTGGACGCATTTTATCGTTTCAGGCATTCTTCTCACAATGCTTGTTCTTATGACCTCGACGTCTTTTTCATGGCTTACACAGCTTGAAACCTATATTGAAGTTGAGTCTTTTCTCTTGGCCTTTCTTTGCGGTCTTATAAACTCTTCGGCAGTTCTCTGCTCCCACGGGCTTATCCGCGTTACTCATATGACGGGAGTGGCCACTGACATTGGAATGGCCTACGGAAAATACCTCTTTCATCCCAACCGACAAGAAAGGTATCTCGAGAAAAAACTTTTTTGGGAAAGGGTGAGTAAACTCTGTAGCTTCATCATAGGTGCTTACTGGTCGGCCTTACTTTTTAGAGAAAAACCCAGCTATGCTTTAAGTTGTATCTTTGCTCTCTCGCTTGTTCCGCCTGCTCTTCACCATTTAAAAATCAAAGTTATTGCGAGCAAAGCTACTGAGCAGCAAGAGAAGCAGGGGGAGAAGCAGCAAATAGATCAAGTTCTCCAATAAGAGCGGAGCGAATTCCTTCTTCATTGGCCGAGTGACCTGCATCAGGCACAATAATGAGCTGGCATTCGGGAAACTTTTCTTTAAAATCCCAACTATTTTTAACAGGACAAACCATGTCATAGCGGCCATGAACAACGACAGTGGGAATATGGCGAATCTTATGAACATTCTCTAAAAGGGCATTGCTTTCATTAAAAAATCCTTTATTGATAAAATAGTGGCATTCAATACGAGCAAAGGCATCGGCGAGATCTTCATTATTGGAAAATTTTTCCACCATATTAATATCAGGGATCAAGCGACTGCATCGGGCCTCCCATTGAGACCAGATAAGGGCCGCTCTAGCGCGAATTTCGCTATCTTCGTGAGTAAGGCGCTTATAATAGGCCTTTACAAAATCTCCTCTCTCATCTTCCGGGATAAAGTCTCGGTAGATACCAAAGGCATCAGGGTAGACAAAACTAGCGCCCTCTTCGTAGAGCCAGTGAATTTCCTCTTTTCTCAGCAAAAAGAGGCCGCGCAAGAAGAGCTTTAAGACGGCATTTGGATGAGTTTCGGCATAAGCAACGGCCAGTGTGGATCCCCAGCTTCCGCCAAAGACGGCCCATTTTTCAATTTTTAAGTGAAGGCGAATTTTTTCTAAATCTTCCACCAAATCCCAAGTGGTATTGTCTTTTAATTCCGAATGAGGTGTTGAGCGCCCACAACCTCGCTGATCGTAGAGAATGATGCGATATTTCTCAGGATTAAAAAAACGAGCAGAATCACTTGTTACACCACTTCCGGGCCCACCATGTAGAAAAATAACAGGAATTCCTTTGGGGTTGCCAAGCTCTTCGAGATAAAGGGAGTGAAGTGAGCTCACTTGGAGCATTTCAGTTTGATAAGGAGTAATCTCAGGATAAAAATTTCTATTCATTTAACTCTTTTAGCAAGTAAAATTGAATTTATGAATAAAAATACTAAGTTTGTAGAAATTCTTCTTCCTTGCTTTGAGAACGGCCATTATTTGCGCGAACTTCTTTCTTCTATTCAGCAGCAGACGTACCCTCATTTTCGCCTTCTCATGCGCGATGATACAACTTCTGCTATGGGAGCAGAGAAAATCAGTGCTATTTTTCATGAATTTTCCTATCATGACTCTCGTTTTATTAATCTTACAGAGAAGTCAAAGCATCTTGGGAGGTTAGGCGTTAATGAAAATTTTAATTATCTTCTCTCGCAAAGTTCTTCTGATACTTATTTGATGTTTTGCGATGGTGATGATGTTTGGCCAAAAGATAAAGTGGAAAAAACACTGAATTCTTTTCTCCTTCACGAAGGAAAAGAAAAAAGACCTCTGCTCACTTACACTGATTTAGTTGTTGTGGATGAAAAGATGAATCTTATTGCCAAATCATTTTTTTCTCATATGAAAATTAATCCTCTGCAAAATTCTCTTGAAGATCTTCTCATTACCAATGTTGTTACGGGTAATACGGTGATGATCAATCAGCCATTAAAAAACCTTGTTCATCCTTTTCCTTCTCAGGTTATTATGTACGACTGGTACATGGCCCTCATGGCAAAAAAACATGCTTCTCTTGTCTTTCTTCCTTTAAAGACGACACTTTATCGTCAACACCAAGACAATAAAGTGGGTGCAAAAAAAAGAACTCATAAGAAAATTTCTTCTATTAAAAGTAAGATCAAAGAAATTAAAACAATGAATCTTCTTATCAATAAAGAAGAAAAGAATTTTTTCAGTAAAAAGGTATTAATAAAAAAAATTTTTTCTTTCCGTGATAAAAAACAAAAGGCAAAAAAAATGGCCCTTTTAGGAGGAATGATTTTTCAATGAGAAAAATAAGTTTAAGTTCTACTATTGTCACACACAAAAGCAATCTTGAAAATTTAAGACAAACAATAGATTCTTGTTTAAAGGCCATCTCGCAAGCACAAAAGTTTTATGACATTAATTTTACTTTTTTTATTGTAGATAACTCTCTATCTTCTTTGTATCTCCAAGAACTCAAAAACATTCTCCCCTCTTTTATTAAGCTTATTGTTCTCGATAAAAATAAAGGTTTTGGTCATGGACACAATTCTATTCTTCCTCAAATTAACTCTGATTATCATCTTGTTTTAAATCCCGATGTTATTCTTCAAGAAGATGCTCTTCTTCTTTCTCTTCATTATCTCAATAAAAATCATCACACTTCTCTTCTCGTTCCTCAAATTTTCTCTTTTGAAGGTGAGAGACAATACCTATGTAAGACCAATCCTACGCTTTTGATTATGTTTCTTCGAGGAATAGCGCCTTCTTTTATAAAAAAGTTTTTTTCTTCTTATTTAAAAAAACATCTACGTCTTGATGATAATTATGAAGAAGTCATGACCAATCTTGACTATCCATCAGGTTGCTTTATGTTTTTTCGTACTTCTTTTTTTTGTAAAATAAAGGGTTTTGATGAAAATTTTTTTATGTATTACGAAGATGCTGATATAGGAAAAAAAATCATCCAACATAACGGCCAAACAGACTATGTCCCTTCTGTGAAAATTTGGCACTTGTGGGGAAGAGGCACTCACCAATCTTTTCGATTAAAGTGGGCCACCATTAAATCTGGTTTTTATTATTTAAGAAAATGGAGAACGGGTCTTTTTTAACCACAAAAGCACTCCCTCTTTGGGGAGGCCCAAATATGCTGTTGCTCTTGAGTTTTTCACCTAATATGTACTAGCTGCCACAGCTCAAGCACTCTTCAGGATTATCAAGAGAGCAAAGAAGCGCTTCTTTTTCAGAAACATCCTCTTTCTTCACGCCCTCCTTCGGACGAATCGTAAACTTGATAGAATCCGCCGCGGCCTTTGTTCTCAGATAATACATCCCCGTCTTAAGCCCTTTCTTCCAAGCATAAAAATGCATAGAACTAAGTTTTCCAAAATTGGCATCCACCATATGAATGTTAAGACTCTGACTTTGATCAATAAAAGCACCCCTTGAAGAAGCAAGATCGATAATACTCTTCTGCTTAATCTCCCAAACAGTTTTATAAAGCTCTTTTAAATGCGTTGGAATCTCATCGATTTGCTGAATAGATCCATTATGCGCAATAATGTTATCCTTCATCTCCGTATTCCAAAGATTGAGCTTAATAAGATCGTTCACCAAATATTTATTCACAACGGTAAACTCACCAGAGAGAACACGTCTCATATAAATATTGCTGGTAATAGGCTCAATACTCTCTGTATTTCCTAAAATTTGCGATGTTGATGCTGTTGGCATCGGTGCAAGCAATAAACTGTTGCGCACACCATGTTTTTTAATTTTTCCGCGAAGGGCCTTCCAGTCCCAACGCTCACTAGAGGCCTCTCCCCACATATCAAACTGAAGCAATCCTTCAGAGATAGGAGATCCTTTGTAAGAATCATAATGACCATCGCGCTCTGCTAAATCTGCCGAGGCCGAAAGAGAAGCAAAATAAAGTGTTTCAAAAATATCGCGGTTAAGCTGATAGGCCACTTCTGACTCAAAAGCATAGCGCATTTTAAAAAATGTATCGGCAAGACCTTGAACACCAATTCCAATAGGACGATTTTTCAAGTTTGAATATTTTGCTTCAGGAACAGGATAATAATTCTCATCAATAATACGATTTAAATTTAATGTTACCTGATAAGTCACATCATACAATTTGGCAAAATCATAACTCCCATCATCTTTGACAAACTTAGGAAGAGAGATAGAAGCAAGATTACAAACGGCCACTTCTTTATCTGAGGTATATTCTAAAATTTCCGTACATAAGTTACTAGATTTAATCGTTCCTAGATTTTTTTGATTTGATTTTTCATTGGCCGCATCTTTATACAAAATAAAAGGAGAGCCTGTCTCTATTTGAGAATTAATGACTTCGTACCAAAGCTCTCTGGCCTTAACAACCTTGCGTGCCTTGCCGGCCTTTTCATAACCAGTATAGAGTTCTTCAAACTTCTTTCCATAAGCATCGGAGAGTCCTTCACACTCATGAGGACAAAATAAAGACCACTGTTCATCGCGCTCCACTCTCTGCATAAAAAGATCTGAAACCCAAAGAGCATAAAAAAGATCGCGCGCGCGCATCTCTTCTTTTCCATGATTTTTCTTTAATTCTAAAAAGTCTTGAATATCAGCATGCCAAGGCTCGATGTAAATAGCGAAAGCACCCTTTCTCTTTCCTCCACCTTGATCCACATATCTTGCCGTATCGTTAAACACGCGAAGCATAGGAACGATTCCGTTGGAATTTCCATTCGTCCCTCGAATAAAAGTTCCTTTGGCCCTAATATTGTGAATAGCAAGACCAATACCACCTGCCGATTGAGAAATAAGAGCGCACTGTTTTAGTGTGTCGTAGATTCCCTCAATACTATCGTCTTTCATGGTGAGTAAAAAACAAGAAGACATCTGAGGCTTTGGTGTTCCCGAATTAAAAAGGGTAGGAGAAGCATGCGTAAACCATTTTTCAGACATTAAATTATATGTTGTGATGGCCTGCTCTAAATTACCGACATGAATCCCGAGAGAAACCCTCATAAGCATATGCTGTGGGCGCTCAACAATTTTACCATTCATTTTCAATAAATAAGAACGCTCTAATGTCTTCAATCCAAAATAATCATAGGTAAAATCGCGATCATAATTAATGGCCTTATTAATGGCCTCGCGGTTACTTACAGTAAATTCATAAAGAGCACTGCTCACCATAGGAGACTCACTGCCCGTTACAACATTTTTGTAATGGTACATCTCTTCAATAAGAGAAACAAAATCATCTTTTGTATTGCGGTGTAAATTCGAGACGGCAATTCTCGCGGCCAAAAGAGAATAATCAGGATGCACGGAGGCCAAATAGGCCGACACTTCTGCCGATAAATTATCTAGCTCTTCTGTGCTAATGCCATCATACAAACCTTGAATGGTTTTTTTCGCCACAACTGTTGGATCAACATAACTTTCATTGAGTCCAAAAGTCAGATTCATGATGCGATCATTAATTTTATCAAACTGAACTTTTTCTTTTTTACCTGAACGAGTAATAACAAACATGCCGTATCCCTTTAAAAGTCAAAAAATAATTTAGAAATCAAGATTCGTGGTAAATTCAAAATTATTGGCGCGATCTTGCTGCCCGTTGAGGACTCCTGCTTTTTGATATTCAGAAACTCTCTTTTCAAAAAAATTCGTTTTCCCCTGCAAACTAATAAGCTCCATCCAATCAAAAGGGTTGGACGCATTGTAAATACTCTCATAACCAAGCTCTTCCATAAGTCGATCGGCCACAAATTCAATATAGCGACACATCATATCCGAGTTCATTCCAATAAGAGAAACGGGAAGCGCTTCAGAGATAAATTCTTGCTCAAGTTGCACGGCCTCTTTAATAAGATCTTTTATGGCATCGCTACTTGGTTTTTCTACTAAGTGAGAATAGAGAAGGCAGGCAAAATCCGTGTGAAGTCCTTCATCGCGGCTAATAAGCTCATTAGAAAAAGTAAGCCCTGGCATAAGGCCGCGTTTTTTGAGCCAAAAAATAGAACAAAAACTCCCTGAAAAGAAAATTCCTTCTACCGCCGCAAAGGCAACCAGGCGTGTAGCAAAATCTTCGTTTCCATAAATCCATTTCATGGCCCACTGTGCTTTCTTTTTAACACAAGGGATTGTTTCAATGGCCTTCAGGAGATGAGTCTTCTGTTTTTTGTCTTGAATATACGTATCTATTAAAAGGCCGTATGTCTCTGCATGGATATTTTCCATGGCAATTTGAAAACTATAAAAACTGCGCGCTTCAGGTACCTGCACTTCGTTATAAAAACGCATCGTGAGATTTTCATTAACAATGCCATCACTGGCGGAAAAAAAGGCCAGAATATGAGAAACATAGTGACGTTCACCGTCATTCAAATTGGCCCAATCTTTAAGGTCTTGATAGAGGTCAATTTCTTCGGCCGTCCAAAAGCTGGCCATGGACTTTTTATACATTTCCCACATGTCATTGTACTTAATAGGAAACAAAACAAAGCGGTCAGTTGAAGGGGCCAAAATCGGTTCCATAGTCTCTCTCTTTTTTCCAAAAATTTCCACAAAAGATCCATCCATCTTTTTTGCTTCAAAAACAAAAAGACAGTGGTGATATTTTACATCACTTTATTCTCGTTTAAATTGGATTATTTTGCTGCTGTGATTCTTTATCTGCAGCGAGCTTCCTTTGTCGTAAAACAGCTCATAGAAAAAGATCATATAGAACGATTTGATAGTTGTATAGAATTTTTTGGGGAAATAATTTAACGCAGATAGCTCCTGCTATGGCCTAAAGAGATAAGCTTTTAAAAATAAAAGAGAAGTGAATTTTTTTTCTCTTTTTGTCATTTTTTCCATGTACAACTAAATCCCTTCATGGTGCCTTGCCAAGAAAAAAGTTTATAATCGTGAACTATATCCATCGGAAATGTGTGATGGCGCAAAATGACTTCTTCTATCTTTGAATCAAAGCTTTGATAAAAAGAATCATCTTTAACTTCTCTAAGTTTTCCCTCTGTAACAAGAGCATAACGAAAAGAAAGCTTACACGTCACTGGCCACTCACAACGATTCATAAAAATGGCCTCAATATCAAGATCTTTCTCCTGGTGATAGACAGCACTCGGTGTTCCTCTCACATAAGAGAGACACTCGTTAGGAGAGACTTCCATCTTTCTCTCTTCTTTAAGTTCACTTTCCTCGCCGCTATCTTTTGAGACATCCTGACAGCTAGGAAGATAGACTTTTTCATCTACTTCAACTCGGTGGTTATGCATCTTGTTTTTTAAAATTAAACGCACCCATCCCTTTGAACTACTTCCTGTTGGCCTCTCAAAATAAGCTGTTTTTTTCGTGACTTCTTTGAGTTTAATGGTGCGCGGATCAGAGAAAGTAAATGAACTTTGATAGTGTGGTTCAAGGCGGCTAAAATCAATGGCCTGACCGTTGGGCAAATAAAAACTAACGGGAAAAATACAGCGCACTTCTGGAGAGATATTTATTTCTCCCTTACTCATTCCCACGCGAATAAGTTCTCCTTCCACATCAACTCTCTTAAAAAGACCAAAGCGATAATCAAAAAGTTTTTCAACATTCTTTAACTTTACTTTAAATTTCTCTCGCCCAAGCCGCTTAATCTTAAAAGAATCTTTGGGATGAAGTTTGAGCTTCCATTTTCCCGGAGACTTAACCGTAAGAAGATAACTTTTTCCTTTGAGTTTTTTTACTTCTTGCGAATGGTCTTCTATATCCTTCATCATCTCCTTAAATCCTGAGACCATATTCTCTAAAGAGTCCAGCTCTTTGCGATTAAAAAGAGAGCAACTAGAAAACGTAAAGAGAACAAGAACGATTAAATTTTTTTTATTTAAAAACCTCATGGCAAGATCCTCCAAAAGACTTATCGGAGGATAAAAAGAAAGCTTTAGCTTTTAAGTCAACTAATAATCAAAGAGCAAAACCAAGAGCAGAAAAAAGATAAATCCCCTCAATCATACATTCTTCTTGGGGATCGTAAAAAGGAGAATGAAGAGGCGCCAAAGAAGCACTACCTACCGTAAAAAAACAACCATTCACTTTTTGGAGATAATAAGTAAAATCTTCTCCCCATACATAAGGCCTAGCATTACTAACAAAAGTGACTTCTTTGGCCGCAAACTGCTTTAAAGCATCAAGTGATCTTTCAACGGAAGACTCACTATTAACGATGGAGTCATAACCCGTTAAATAATCAAAAGAACAGATATAACCCAGTGAATTTAACTGCTCTAAACTCTTTTCCATCATCTCTTTTATTTTCAAACGATCCTCTTGAAGAAAACAACGAATAGTTCCTCCCAGTTCGGCCGCCTCGGGAATAACATTGTTGCTATTTCCTGCATGAAATTTTGTCACAGAAATAATTTGAGTGTTCAGTGGGTGAAAAAAGCGACCCAGCATACTTTGCCAATCACAAATAAGTTTTGATCCGGCCCAAATAGGATCAAGTCCAAGATGAGGTGTTGCTGCGTGTGTTCCTTTGCCTTTAATGGTGAGATTAAACTGATCCCCACTGGCCGTAAAAGATCCACACCTTGTTTTAATAATTCCGCGCTCTGTCTGGGGATCATTGTGTAGGCCGTAAATTTCAGTGACACCATCAAGGGCACCTGCCTTGATCATTTCAATGGCCCCACCAGGAGGAATCTCTTCGGCCGGTTGAAAAATAAACCGAATATTTTTTTTTAAAAGATGACGGTGTTCACTCAAAAGTTTTGCTGTCGCTATGGCAATACTCATATGCAAATCATGTCCGCAAAGATGGGCCATTCCTTTATGAGTAGACTTAAAAGGAAGATTATTTTCTTCGTCAAAGGGAAGTGCATCCATATCAGCACGAAAAGCAAGAAGAGAAGATGTCTCATTTATTTTCAAGTCAGCAACAAAACCAAAACCGGCCATCTCCCGAATCTCATATCCCCAATCTTCTAGTAATTTTTTACATTGAAGAGATGTCTTTTCCTCACAGTGGCCAAGCTCAGGGATAGCATGCAGTGTTCGTCTTAAATCTTGTGCAAAAGGAAAATAGCTCTTTGAAAGTTCAAAAAGATTCACAGATAATAATCCATTAAACGGGCCCTTCCTGGTGTTTCAAATTTCACTTCAATTTTTCCTTCTTTGAATGAGAGCGTCGGTTTTTGGGCCTCAAAAGAAGAAAAATGTACACAACGATAATTCTCTTGATCTTCTTCAAGACGTTGCAATTTTTCAAGAAGAGGCATTAAAAGAGAATTTCTAAAATAAAAGCGCGGTGTTGGATTTTTTTTTGCGGCATTCACCTGGCCAAAAACAAAGGCCACCTCTGTTGATTTATGCTCTTTCATGTGACTTTCTACCTCTTCTTGAAGCATCTGCAGGGCACCGTTGAGAAGCATTGAATTGGCCCCTTGGCCGCGATAATTGAGAGGAGTATAGGCCATGCCATAATAGACAACTGTCTGATTATCATGAAGAAGAAAAGAGGGCGAATTTCCTGTCGTTTTCTCTCTGCTCTCTTTATCTAAAAGATAAGAGCGCTGTTTTTTTCTTTTCTCCTTCATCGTTAAATGAAGTTCACCTTCCAAAATGTCTTCTTTTTCTCCATCTTCCACAATATGCAGCTTTAAAAAAGAAACCACTTCTCCCGTCGGACTTTTTAAAACAAAAATTCTTCCTTTTTTGATATTACTTTCAATAACATCTTCAAGAATTTCATCGGGATAGCGCACTAAATTTCTTTCATCGTCTTCATCAAACTGCTTAAAATGAGCAATGATCTGTGCGGCATCCTCTTTACTTGCCCGTCCAACGGTATGATCTGTTAAATCAGCAAAAGAATAACGAGAAAAAAGACAAAGAGAGAATAAAAGTATTAATTTTTTCATGGCCGGTGAGTCTAAGACAGCATCTTTTTTTTATGAAGTTTTTTTTTCTTACATCTTATTACTTGTAAAATACTCCTGCCTGCGGTCCCAGAGGAAAGTCTAAATAAATCCAAGTGAAAAGAAAAATAATCCAGCTAAGTAACAGTATTATCGAATAAGGAAAGAGCAGTTTTAAAAAATCTCCCGTCTTTAAGCTCGGGCGATACTCTTGAGCAAAACCTAAAATAAGTAAAAAATACGGCATCATAGGTGAGATATTATTACTGGCAGAATCTCCTATTCGATAAGCAAGCATGACTACTTCTGGAGTTAAATTCATCTCTAATCCCAAAGGAATAAAAAAAGGGGCCAAAAGCGCCCATTTTGTGATGGCCGAGCCGATAAAAATATTAAACAAACTAGATGTTATAATTGTAAGCAGTAAAAAGGATGGCCAGTAGACTCCTAATAAAGTGAATGTCTTTAAAAGAAAAACATTGCCCACTAAGATAAGATTCGATTCTTTAAAGAGATAGAGAAACTGAGTGAGAAAGAAAATCAAAGCAAAATAAGGGCCAAGGTTTCTCAAGGACTGATAAACCATTCCCACAATTTCACCAAAGGAGCTCACTTTCTTTGAACGAAAAGAAAAATACGTTCCAAGAGAAAAACTATAAATAAAAAGCAGTCCTGTTAGCGACTCTTCTAATCCCTGAAATACATTCTCTCCTCGCTGAAAAAAATGGAGCGGTCCCCAAATAAGATAGGCATTAAGGCCAAACAGTAAGATGAAAAGAAAAAATGTTTCTTTTAAGGCCCTCTTCTCAAGAGGCAAGAGAGCTTTCTCCTTTTTTACAGCACAAGAATTTTCTTCTTGCTGAAAAGAACGCAGATATATTTTTTTTACAAAAAAGTGATGCGCTATCATCAAGGCCATCATCACTAAAAAAACCGAAGCACACAAAAAATACCAATTGCCTGTACTCTTAACGACATAAGAGATACCTATATTTTCCATTGCCTGCGTCGCTATTTCTGCAAGGATGGGATCGAGCCCTGTGATGAGAAGATTAGCAGAGAGTCCTCCCGATACTCCCGCAAAACCAAGACAAAGACCAAGGAGAGGCGCATTGTATTTCTTTAAAAAAATACGGGCCGCAATGGGAGGAATAATCACATGGCCCACATCTGCCGCAAGAGAACTCATAATGGCCACAAATAAAATAGTAGGAACAATGGCCTTTGAAGGAAGAAAAGTGAGAAAATATTTTAAGATGGCCTCAATAAATCCTGATTTTTCCAGAACTCCCATTCCCACCATGATGGCCACCACAATGCCAAGAGGGCGATAATTTAAAAAGTGTTGAGGAAAATTCACTAAATACTGTTTTAAAAAATTCATCTCAAATAAATTTTTTACCCGAAGAGCTTCTTGAGCAAAATGAATGTCAGAGAGAAAATAACTCATCACAAAAAGAGAGATTGTAAGAAAAAAAAGTAAAGACACAGGATCTGGAAATTTTTTGAGATATTTATTCATGGCCTCTATTTAAAGGAAAAGAGGAAAAATAAAAAGAAATCAATTTATTGTTAAGGTCTCGTGAAAATTCGACGAAACGAATACACTGGTATATAAACCCCCCGTCCTTTTAATTCATGGAGCATTTTACTATGGCAACAAAAGATAAAACAAAAAAACTTAACAATGCACCTGAGCAATACTCAGTAAAAAAAACAGATAAAAAAACTCTCCTCAAGTGGTATCGCCTTCTCATCCTAGGTCGTCTTATCGATGAACGCGCTCCCAATTACCTTAAACAGGCCATTGGTTGGTCTTATCATGCTCCCTATGCTGGTCACGATGCTATCCAAATGGCCCTAGGGCTTACTTTTGACAAAAAGACAGATCATCTTTTTCCCTATTATCGCGATATGCAAACGGCCTTAAGCGCAGGTCTTACTCCGCTAGAGCTCCTTCTCAACGGTATTTCAAAGGCCGAGGATCCTGCTAGTGGCGGTCGTCATATGTCCAACCATTTTGCTAAACCAGAATGGAATATCCACAATACTTCTTCTTGCACCGGAAACCATATTCTTCACGCTGCAGGTGCCGCTCGTGCCATGAAAAAATATGGACAAAAAGGGGTGGTTTTCACTTCTCAAGGTGAATCGGCCATGTCAGAAGGCTACTGCTATGAAGCAGTCAATGGCGCTAGCCGCGAAAAAATCCCCATGATTCTCGTTCTTCAAGACAATGGCTACGGCATCTCTGTCCCTAAACACGAGCAGACGGCCAATGAATTTTGCGCTGATAATTTTTCTGGTTTTAAAAATTTGCGTATCATCCACTGCGATGGAAAAGATCCCTTTGACTCTATGAATGCCATGACAGAGGCAAAAAAACACGCTCTTAAAACAAGTGAACCTGTTATCGTTCACGCTCATTGTGTACGCATTGGCAATCACTCTAATTCTGATAAACACGAACTCTACCGCGATGAAAAAGAGCTTCAAGAAGCAAAGGCACAAGATCCTATCCCTAAATTTAAAGCTCTTTTACTCGACGAAAAAATAGCTTCAGAAAGTGAATTAGATTCTCTTTTTGAAGAATGTAAAAAAGAAGTCCTCGAGGCCCATAAATTGGCCGTTAAAGCGGCCGACCCCGACCCTGCCTCTATCTATGATTATGTTTATCCTCCGGCCTATGAAGCAACAAAATACGGCGAAGGACATCATGATCAAACAGAAGGTGAGGTTAAAACTTTTATTGAATCCATCAATGAGACTTTAAAGGCCGAATTCCGTCACAACAAAGACACTTTTATTTGGGGGCAAGATGTGGCCCACAAAGAAAAAGGAGGCATTTTCAACGTCACAAAAGGAATGCAGCAAGAATTTGGCGCCGAGCGTGTCTTTAATGCCCCTATCGCCGAAGACTTTATTGTGGGAACGGCCAATGGCTTTTCTCGCTTTAAACCAGAAGCGCGCATTGTTGTAGAAGGGGCCGAGTTCGCTGATTATTTTTGGCCGGCCATGGAACAACTTGTTGACACCTCGCATGACTACTGGCGCAGCAACGGAAAGTTTTCCCCTAATATCACTATTCGCCTCGCCTCTGGTGGCTATATTGGCGGCGGGCTTTATCACTCGCAAAATATTGAGGGAACCCTCGCCACCTTTCCTGGAATTCGCATTGTTGTGCCTAGCTTTGCTGATGATGCAGCAGGACTTCTTCGCACCGCCATGCGCTCACAAGGAGTAACCCTCTACTTAGAACCAAAGGCCCTCTACAATAATAAGACTGCAAGCACCATCGTTCCCGATGATTTTGAAGTTCCTTTTGGCAAAGCAAAAATCCGTCACCCTGGAGAAAACCTCACCGTCCTCACTTATGGAAACACCACCCACTTTTGTCTTGAAGCGGCCCAAGAGATTGCAACGGAAGAGGGAAAAACGGTAGAAGTTATCGACTTGCGCAGCATTATTCCCTTAGACAAAGAGGCCATTTTTAAAAGTCTCACCAAAACAAACCGTGTTCTTATTGTCCATGAAGACAAAGTCTTTGGTGGATTTGGTGGTGAGCTGGCCGGCATTATTGCTTCAGAGGCCTTTGAACTTCTCGATGCCCCTGTTGAACGCATAGGATCTACTTACACACCTGTGGGATTTAATCGTATTTTAGAACGCGCCATCCTCGTCAATAAAGAAATGATAAAAAATGCCATGAAAAAACAACTCGCTTACTAATTCATTACATTTTTGATATAATAGAGACCTCTAGCTCAATTGCACGAGGGGTCTCTTTATTATGCTTAAACGTTGGATTATCTTTTTTTCTTATCTTTCCTTGTTCTCTGTTATGGCCATGCCTGAGGCCTTACAAAAAAGCCTCTCCTCTTTTAGCGATTTAAGAAGTTCTGCGGGACAACCTACATCACAAACATGCGAACTTGAAACTGATACTTGCCCAAAAGGAGTCTCTCTCTCCTCCTCATCTGCTGTTATTTTAAATGAATTGCAAGACAGTGATTTATCTCAAGTATCTCCTTCTTTTCGTCCTTCTTCGCCGCGAAAATTTGGAACACTAAGAAAAAGTAGAAAACCTCCTCAAGAAGAATCTTCTTTTGATAAATTTATGAAATGTTCTAAAAAACCTTTTCAAGTAGGAACTCCTCCTCTCGACTTTGATAAAGAATCATTGATTAACACTATTCCTGATCTTCACAATGCCTTTTCACAAAATCCTCATCTCCAAGGAATCTACCAAAGTAATCGCTATCCTAAAATTCTCTTTATTTTTAATGGTGATGGAACTGTCACCCTTGTTAATAAAAAAAATTCAAAAAAAGGAGGGAGTAAAGAGTTTTTTGCTGGCATCGTCTTCCCCACAGGAGAGGCGAGGGCCATTCTTTTTGGAAAAGACCATCAAGACGAAGTAAGAAATGCTCTTATGCTTCAAGATATTCCCGGAACGAATAGACATTTTGCCTATCAAAAAACTCAGACAGGAGAAGAAATTCTTCAGTCCCCCCTTTATGAGGGAGATTTAACCTCAAAAAGAATAACAGCTAATCGCATCTATGCCATTGAAGGCCAGCTTGAAGATTCTCTCCGTATCTTTTTCAAAGAAAAAAAAGTTCATAAAGATTTAAAAATTGAAAATATTTTTTTTTATAGGGGTAAATTTATTATAGCTGATTTTGATGCTGCTTTTAAAACTGATGAAAATACCAATAACTCTTATCATGCCAGTCCTGTCTATAACTCCCCTGAGCACCATCGTAAACCAAAAGAAAATCTCTATGCAAGTGATGCTTTGGGATATGGGATGATTCTATTGAGTATTGCTGCTAATCAAAATTCTCTTCCAGAAAAAGAAAGACTTCAGTGGACAAAGGAAATTGTCAATATGAAGCAAAATGAAGTTGATGCGTATATCAACGAACTTAATATCTCAACACAACTTAAGGGAAAATTAAAAAATCTTTTAGATCCTAATCCTGAAAAAAGACACCTCTACTACACTGCTCTTATGCAAAGAAAATTAAATGAAAGTCCCCCTGATTTACGTCTATAGTATTTCTAGGGCCTAGTTATCTCAAAATTATAACAGCAATCAATTTTAAATCCATGACAGCCTAATTTCCCACATTTCTTTGTTTCTAAATTCATACGAGCGTCTTCTTTGATTTGAACAAGTACTCTAGATTCTCCTGAACTGTATTTAACCTTTTTTGCATGATTGTATGCATTTATAGCAGCATAACAAAACATCTTAGCATCTTTTCTCACTGCACTCTTAGGAAGAGGGACAGGGGAATAAGAAGTATGTTTAAAAGCAACATTGGCCCTCCGAAGAGGACAACCACCTCCCGCAATATCAAGTGTTTGCCCAACAGGATATCCATTTTTCACAAGATAATTATACTTAAAGTCATTTTGAGCTTTTAAAAGCTCTGTGGAATCATACTGACTTGAATGACTTTGAAGAGAGCTTGTCGCTTGGACCGTTGGCATCCTTGATTTTATTGTATCGTGACAATTTTGGTTATTTTTTCCACTACACCAGCAATCAATTCCACGTCCTGTTGCAAATTTAGAGACACTCAATCTCAATCCGTCATTTTCTTGTAGGTTAACGCCTCTACACCAAGCAACTTTTTTATCCTGTGGATGCATTCCCTCTACAGGAAAATTAATTAAACTCCCCTCTTCTTTCATGGAAAGTAAGGGAGTTTCAAACTTCTCTACCTTATCTTCATCAGAAGCAACAAAAAATAATAAATTAACACGTTGAACATCTGGCGATAGACATTTTTCTAATATATCATCTATGGAAAGATTGAAGTGACCTTCTCGCTCACCCAAGTAACACATCCCCTCGTTGTTTTTATTTTTTGCATCTTGCACAAAAACTCTCAAACGAACTTCTTGATGGGGAAAGTAGGTTGACTCAGATTCATTTAATATTTTTCGTCCCTTTTTTATCTCATTTTTTATTTCTATATATGAGAAGAGAGATTGATTTATCATCATAAATAAAAAAAATAGTAGAAATTGCTTCATAAGAATCCTCCTATTTTCCCTATCGGGTTTATTTGCAAAACTTTAATATTTTATTATTTGCTGATTTTAAAATAATTTTTAGTTTCATCAGCTACCACTTTTCCTAAAAACAAAATACCCACTAAATTAGGGATAATCATCAAACCATTAACAATATCCGCAAGCTCCCAGACTATCTTCAGGGGAACAAAAGAGCTCACGGCAATAATGC